>DAINRZ010000638.1:0-2438 GCA_036741575.1 Kapaibacterium sp. (SeqCode) | reverse complement strand
CCGGGAAAACGCACCTTCCGCTAAAAGCCGGCAACTACCAGGTGCAAACCGGAAATGACCTGGGGTGCAAAAACATATCGGAAAATTTCGCTATTACCGAAGTGAATAATGTTGATGTTACCCCTGGATTGTTGAGCTATATCAGAATTAATCCCAACCCAAGCAATGGTACAATAGTATTCGAGGTGTTTGCTTCATCTTACGGATTAATTGAATTAACTATTACAGATGTTGTCGGTAGGAATATATTCGAATTTAACAGCCATATATCCGGAGCATTTTCTAAAGCAATTGACTTGACAGGATTAAACGAAGGCGTTTATTTCATTACGGTGAAATCAGGAGGCAAACTGTATCAGCAGAAACTGATTCGGATAGATTAGTTCAGTTAATGAATTAATCCTTTTTTGCAATATGTATAGCCTGCTTTTTTTCAGAATCAGCAGGCTATTATATTTTATTGGTTTACAATAAATAGTACGCAAATTCATTTACAGATTATTTGAAACTTATTAACCGGTTTATGAAAAAAACTATAACATGTTTTATAAAAGGCAACAAACTAATCCTGTTACTTATATTACAGCCTGCCGTGTTTCTATTTGTTGCCTGCAGCGATGACAATATTACCAATGATAATCCCGGCATCCCTGTAATCACAGGTATCAGCCCTCAGCCTGCATATATTGGAGATATAGTTACAATTTACGGAAAAGGATTGGGCGCCTTATCGGACAGCAGTTATGTTTATGTTAATAACATGAAAAAACTTTCGTACGACTGCATAAGCTGGGATAACGGGGAAATAAAGTTCGAACTGCCGTTCGGCGTTAGTTCCGGTAAAATTTGGATTGAAACCAAAAAAGGGAAATCGAATGAATTTAGTTTCTTGCTGGGCGCTTTTCCACCGATAGAAATGGTATCGGTACTTGCCGGCGAATTTAATATGGGTTCCGATATCGGATTCGACGACGAGAAACCAGTTCATAAGGTAGTATTAACAAAAGGATTCGATATTTCGAAGTATGAAATTCTTAGGACCGTTTGGCATGCCGTTGTTTACCCGGATTCGGGGACTTTTATTTACCGCGACTTGCCGGCAAACAATATGAGCTGGATTTCTGCCGTTAAATTTTGCAATAGGATTTCGGTATTGTCAGGCCTCGACAGTTGCTATATTTTCAATGGCGGTCAAGTAATTTGGGACAAAACAGCCGACGGATACAGGATGCCTACAGAAGCCGAATGGGAGTACGCATGCCGTGCCGGCACAGAGGGAGATTTCGGCGGCAGCGGCATACCCGGGGAAATGGCCTGGTACAACGGCAACTCCGGGCTGAGGTGCATGCCTCCGGGCCTCAAGAAACCTAATGCCTTTGGTATTTATGATATGCACGGGAACTTATGGGAATGGTGCTGGGACATTTACAGCAAAGATTATTACACTGCCAGCCCTGCTGCCGATCCTTCGGGCCCCACAGAAGGCGCTGCCAGAGTCCTCAGGGGAGGTTCTTTTGTCGATGGGACTTTATACCTCAGGTCTTCGAACAGAGCTACTGATTTAAATGAAAATACTTTCACCGGGATAAGGGTAGTTAGAACAAAATTTGAATAAGTTCACGCCATTTACGATTTTTGTAAATTGATTGATTCAAATATTTAAAATATGTATTTTATTATCAGAAGATTAATAGTATCAGGCGTATTTTTTTTCACAGCGGGTTTTTTGCTGATTTCCTGCTCGGGCGACAATTCACTTGCCGGCAAACCTGTCAATATGAACGCCGGATGCAGGCGCGATAATAATTTTATATCTTACGGCACATTTACTTCCTCGGGCACAGGCTACACAGATAAAATAGCCGCCACAGACACAAGCGGAGCAATAGTCAGGCCTTTAGTAATGGATATTGATAAAATTGCTTTTGCTACCAGAGGCGGCTCTATCAATGTTTCTCTTGGCACCGATACATTGTGGACAGCAAAGATGCCCGAAGGTTCTTATGTTGCAGCCGGAATGTGCGCAGATAAAAACCAGAACCTTTATGCAATTACCAGCAACGGCATAGTATTATCTTACTCTCCAAACGGTACTTTTAGGTGGAAATTCTTTTTTGCCGATGCCGGCGATACCAGCCTCGTATTATTTTCTGACCTTTTAGCTCTTGATGACGGTATCATTGCTGCCTCATCCGACGGTACGGCAGTCAGAATTGACAGCAGCGGCAGGCAAATCTGGAAAAGAGGCTTTACTGGCTCGGTATTGGCTTCGTTCCCGGCCGATGAAGAAGACAACGTATATATCCCCGTAACATTCGATACGTTTGGTGCAACAGACAGTATTTACTGTATAGATAAAAGTGGAAAAACCAAATGGGGTGTTGCTTTGACGAATACGAGGATTGTCAGAGTACCAGTTCTCGATGATGATAATATTT
>DAINRZ010000637.1:0-2440 GCA_036741575.1 Kapaibacterium sp. (SeqCode) | reverse complement strand
TTTGATATCAACGTTCCATTGTCGAACGACGAAACGATAGACTTATTCCTTAATATTAATACCGTCGATTCCGAGGCCGGTATAGAGTACACACAGCTAATGCAGAATGAGTCTTCTGTTGCGGTCAATCCCAAAAATCCGCTCAACCTGATTGCTTCTGCTGTCGATTACAGGGATACATCTGCTACATGGGTGTACGTCTCGGCCGATGGCGGCAAAAGCTGGAAAAATATTAAACTTGGCAGGCCATATCCTGGCTGGCGCGCTTCGAACGATCCTTCTGTTGCTTTCGATCCCGATGGTATTGGTTATATGGTTTACGGCGGCTTTGGTGCCTTCGATACAACTACAAACCAGCTTGTAGGCGAAAACGGCGTTTTTATGGCCAAAACCACCGATCAGGGAACCACCTGGAAAGCCCATATTCCAGTTATAGTCCACACCGGCGTTCAGACACTCGATTCCACTTTCGAGGATAAGTACTATATCACTGTTGATAATTCGCCTGAATCGCCATATGACAAACATTTGTATATTCCCTGGAAAAGGATGTTTGCCCGCGATTCGGCCACTCAGATTGTGCTTGCCAAATCGACAGATAAAGGTGAAACCTGGAGCATACCCGTGCCTGTCAGCAAGAGGTTGAGTAATACATCTGAAGATACAACCTACGGACAGAGCTGGCCTCTTGTTGCATGTGGGCCCGACGGGATAGTTTACTGTGTTTGGAACTTCGGTACCGTGCAGGGGGTTGGCTTTGCCAAATCGACTGACGGGGGTAAAGTGTTTTCGGAGCCGAGAATCATTCAAAAATATGAACATTTTGGGACTACAAGGGATATATCGACGAATTTGAATGTCAAAGAATGGCGGCACACAGTTAAAGGCAAAGTTAGGGCGGAATCTTATCCTGTCCTGATGTCAGACGTTTCTGGCAAATATAAGGGCAATTTGTACCTGTGCTGGTCCGGCGGCAATATCCCTGATATTTTCTTTGCCCGCTCTACCGACATGGGAGAAACCTGGACAGAACCCGTCGTTGTTCATTCCGATAAAACTCACGACCAGTTCTGGCCATGGATGAATGTCGATCCGCTTAGCGGTGACCTCATGGTTAGTTATTTCGACAGCCGCAACGATACTGCAAACTTCCTTGTAGAATGTTTTGTGAGTTATTCGCAGGATGCGGGAAATACCTGGATTGACCGCAGGGCCGAGGACTTTGCTCACGATCTTACAAAGAATCCGTTTTACGGCCATTTTGCCGGCGATTACAGCGGCCTGGCTTTTTACGGCGGTATTGGCTACCCCACCTGGGTGGATATGCGGAACGTTAAAGCTCCCAGTTTTACGGACAGCGACGTTTATACTGCAATCGTAAATACAAAAATCCCGGTACCCCCAAAAGATTTGGATGTTCAGATAATTGCTTCTGAACCGGATAAATTGAAATTAACTTGGAAACCTGTTTATGAAAAGGCTTTCGGCCAGAAATCGGCCCCCGAAGAACTGGCTTTCTCTGTGTTCAGGAACGGTAAATCAATTCAAACCCTGTCAGGAGATAGGTCTGAATTTACTGACGAAGGACTTGCTCCGTACGAAAAATACAATTATGCTGTGTATGCGCTAATTGGCGCAGACACAAGTTTGCCTGCACTCGATTCGAATTTTGCAGGAGGCTCGCGCAACCCAGGAATGCCTGAGATTGCCGGCTGGGAATACAATTCAGCCAACGATGTTATCCTCGATGTTTTACTCCCCGGTTTCAGGGAAGACGGAGTAACACCTCTGACTAACCTGGCTAAAATTTCGCTGTATAGGAATAATGTTTTTGTACGGGATATTGCCGTAAAATTTGAAGATGCTGGCAAAACAGTGCAAATAACCGATAATCCTGGCAAACCCGGCTGGTACCAGTATAAGGTTGCTGCCAAAGACGGTAGCCAGCCTGTAAATACAAGCGCTTTCTCGGACGACAAACTTGTATTTACAGGGTTGTTGCCTCATACTATTTTTGCCGGTTTCGAACAGGATGAAGAAAAAGCAAACTGGCTGGAAAATAATTGGGGCTATACTAACAGCTTTTCTAAAACAGGCGACTATTCACTGACAGATTCACCGGCAGGCAATTACGATAACAACAAATCGAGTTCGTTTTACCTGTTGCCTGTGTCATTAACCGAAAATTATTGTGCAATATCCTTCTGGCATGCAGCTATCGTCGATAAAAGGGATACATGCTTTGTCGAGTACTCATTCGATAAAGGTGAAACCTGGAATGTACTGGCTAAATTCAATGATCAGGGATACGATGCCTGGCGCGACGGCACTTTGAATGCAACTGACTGGAAATATGAATCGTTAGGCGTATCGCCACAGGGTAGCTCGATGGTATTAAGGTTCAGGTTGTGGTCTAACCTGTTGACTTCAAAAGACGGAT
>DAINRZ010000636.1:0-2449 GCA_036741575.1 Kapaibacterium sp. (SeqCode) | reverse complement strand
CCCCGCTGCGCGTGAAATACCTGTTGCCGGCCGTATGCAGCCCAGCCGTAAAAATTATTATCAAACACGCTATTGAATACAGCTTTTTCATTCTATCATTTCAAAACAAAGTAAATACTCTCGAAATATTAAACCCAATGTGTATATCACCCTTCAACCAATTGCCCGTCGTTTCGCCTATAAATCCTGGCTCTACCATCGAAATCGAATTCGTGAAATGAAGCTGAAATACATGGCCGCCGGTTTCGATGTCGAATCCAATGCCGAACGGGCTGTAGTACTCAGTGCCAATGTCTTTAATGCTGCTCATAAGCGGGAAATACTCGAAGCAAACAGCAACCCAGCTCGAAATTTTATACCTGCCTGCAACGCCGAGTGCGAACACATCGTTGCTGTTCGACTGAGATACAATGTTTCGGTGTATTAACGTAGGAGCAAACTGAAGCGAAAAATTATCGCTGAATTTCCTGGCAATTAGCAATTGATAGGTGTATGCCAGGCGCGATTCGAACGGATTGCGTGGGTCGCTCTCGTCGAGTTCCGTCGTAAAAACACCTGCCCCAATTACAGCCGATACCGTTACCGGAATAACGGAGGCGCCGGTAGTCTGCCTCAGCAACGAAAACTTTGCAAACGAATTGAAATATTTTTTCACCGTAGCCCTGCCAATGCCCACCATCAGCCAATCTGTCAGCCCCAGTTCCAGGCTGATAAGTGAACTCGATTCATCGAGGCCGAAAAATTCATAGAATCCTTTGTTAAGGCGGTCGAAACGGTGCGAAACCCTGAAGTCCAGCTCGCCTGCGGGCATACGCTCGATGGAATGGCCCGAAATTATCCTTGTCGATTTGAATGTGGCTGTAATCGGCTCTATCCTTTTGGCAGCCTCTTTATCCAGCAGTTCGTCTAAGCTTTCATCCTGCCCGGGGGCAGCCGAAGCCATAACAGCGAACAATAATATTACCGTCAACAACCTATTCATCAAATTTCATCAGCCATTCAATAATTCCCTTACTAAAATAGCTATTTATTTCTTAACTTTAAAATTTTTGAATTGACGGGATGAAAACTCAGCCGCTTGCGGTACTCTTTATAATAATGTCCGATTTGTCGTTTTCGCTGATGGCTGTCTGCGTCAAATTCGCCGACGACGTGCCCACCACCATGAAAATCCTTGTTCGGAACATTGTCAGCCTGGCAATTGCAGCAGTGGCAGTCAATAGGATGAAGGTGCCGGCATTCGGCAAGAAATCGAGCCAGCCGGGCCTTTGGGGCAGGTCGCTCGTAGGGCTGCTCAGCGTTTACTTCTATTTTTATGCAATAGAGAACCTTAACATAGCCGATGCTGCCATGCTCAACAGGATAGCGCCTTTCTTCCTGATGATATTTGCTTCGCTTTTCCTTAAAGAAAAGCTCTCAAAAATCCATGTGCCTGCACTTATAATAATTTTCCTGGGAGCCCTGCTGATAATCAAGCCGGGATTCAATTATGTGCTGATACCTGCCATTGCCGGATTTCTTTCGGCAGTTACTACTGGCGGCGCCCAAACGCTTATCAGGTATGTCAGCAGCAAAGAAGACCCTATTACTATTGTGTTCCATTTTTCATTCGTATCGGTTCTGCTCTTGCTGCCCGTTGTTGCTTTCACCTATCAGGAGCCGACCGGCATGCAGCTTTTGGCGCTGGCAGGCACCGGAGTATTCGCGGCTTCGGGGCAGTTGGCGCTTACCTATGGGCTAAAGCTGGAAAAGGCTACCATACTGTCTGTTTTCGGTTATTCCAACGTTATATTCAATGCTTTCCTCGGCTATTTCTTTTTCGGAGAGCTTTCCGATGCCTGGAGTATAGCAGGCGCCGCAATTATAATTGCCACCTCGGTTATAATTTTTGTTTATAACAGCAGGCATGTATTGCCGGATTAGAGAGGGCGATGCAATGCAAAAGCGGCATGGTTTCCGGCGGCATTCATTGAACACACATAGCCGGAGTATTTTGACTATTGAAAAAAATCTGTTTCTACATTTGTTGGTTCGTTAGCAAGTCACACATTTGATTTTTGAGACAAAGCAAAAAAAATTGTGATTAGTCTGCAAATATTTACTAATGGCGAGCCCCTAAGTACAATTACGAATGCGGCAGTAGCCCGAATGCAGGGATTTTCCCCGTTCAAAGGCGGCCTGTTCTTAGCTTGCTTGTATGGATTTAAAATTGGAATTTCAATAAATTTATTTCGAAAATAAAAAGTGATTTATTAATGAGCGAAATGCAAACTGCGTCCAGAAGTTGAACAATCCCTAAACAGGCCTCGATTATAACTGAAGAATAATCAGAAAATGGAAGCTAATTTTGAGAAATTACAACTTAAGGCGGGACTAATTTAACTGCCCAACTTTTTACTTGTCCCATTACAATCTCTCTTGCCAAAACAAACATTAAGTTAGTTGGAAC
>DAINRZ010000635.1:0-2452 GCA_036741575.1 Kapaibacterium sp. (SeqCode) | reverse complement strand
GAAATCGCGTTTTTTCGGGCGAAAATGGCTAAATAATATGTTAGGCGAGGCTAAAGCGGGGATTAAAGAGAAGTGGGGCAAACCTCGCGGCCTGCCCCACTCATTATCGATTTATCATGTAAAAGGCTTATTCCTCGGCAGCTTTGAACTTTTTCAGATCGAACTTCCGGTCTTCTTTCCTGAAAGAAGCGAACCAAGCCCTGATGCCGTCCATGATTGTATAGATAACGGGCACCAGCACCAACGTAAGCAGGGTGGAACTGAGCAATGCTCCAATCACAACGATAGCCAACCCCTGCCTCATTTCGCCGCCGGAGCCCATTGCCAGTGCCAGGGGCAACATGCCGAATATCATGGTGGCAGTCGTCATCACGATAGGCCTGAGCCTGACGGGGCCAGCCGTCAGCAAGGCTTCCTTTACGGACATACCTTCTTTGCGCAGTGTGTTGGTATAGTCCACCAG
The DNA here is from genome assembly GCA_036741575.1 of Kapaibacterium sp. (SeqCode). Taxonomy (GTDB): domain Bacteria; phylum Bacteroidota; class Ignavibacteria; order Kapaibacteriales; family UBA2268; genus DAINRZ01. The sequence continues at coordinate 1,989 of DAINRZ010000635.1, read as the reverse complement.
CAGTATTGCATTCTTTGTTACAAGCCCCATGGACATCAGGATACCAATCATAGAGAACATGTTCAGGTTCTGGTCGGCCAGCATAAGGCCAGTCAAAGCACCAACGAGAGCCATAGGCAGGGAGAACATAATTGTAAACGGGTGTATATACGATTCGAAAAGGCTGACCATGATCATATAAACGAAGAGTACAGCAAATGCTATAGCCATCAACATATCAATAAACATATTGGCCATATCTTCGGCATTGCCGGCATAGAATACTTCGCTGTCGCCCGGCATATCGAGCTTGGCTACTTCTGTTTTAATAGCATCTATAACTTCGCCCATTGGCTTTGTGTCATCGAGGTTCGATGTAATGTTTATTACTCTGCTCCTGTCCTTGCGCAGGATTTGCGAAGGGCCTTTGCCGTAGTAAACATCGGCAACTTCCGACAGTTTAATTTGGCCGCCCATTCTGTTCTGGATAATTACATTGCCAACATCGTCGGGATCATTCCTGTTGTCCCTGGAGAGTATAACCCTCATGTCGAATTCCACGTCGCCTTCTTTATATTTAGTAGAGATATCGCCCTCGAGTGCAGTGCGGAGTGTCATAGCCACCTCGCCGAGTGTCAGGCCGTTATTGGCGCATTTTGTCCTGTCGATAATCACTTTTACCTCGGGCTGGCCTTCTTCCCAGGAAGATTTGATGTCTCGAGTACCCTTGGTTTTCTCGACGACTGCCTGTACCATCTCGGAAGCAACGATAAGCGAATCGAGATTGGATCCCTTAACTTCGATGTATATCGGTGCTTCGTCGGCACCGCCAAAAATACCTATCAGCTGCGCCTGAGCTTTAATTCCCGGCACTTCCTTGACTCTTGCCAGCAGGTCGGTGATAACTTCCTGAGTAGGCCGCCTTTCGCCTTTTGGCTTGAGCTTCACCTGAACCTGGCCGAAATAGGATTTATCGAGCGAACCGAAGGTGTTTTCCTGCATACCTGCACTTGTGTAGTATTTAACAACCTCGGGGGTATTTTTAATGATGTCTTCTACTTTTAGAACTGCGTCTTTTGTTTTTTCAATATTAGTGCCCAAAGGCATTTCCAGGTTGATAGCAAACTCGCCTTTGTCAATTTGGGGCATAAATTCGGTTCCGATAAGCCCAAGCCCAAGATACGAGAGGCTCACAAGCATTAAAGCGGTACTGACGAAAATAATTGTTTTCCTGTGGCCCAGAGCCCAATCAAGAACGTTCCTGTACGCTAGTTCAAGTTTCTTGAAATTCCTTTCGAACCAGTTAATAAAGCTGGAGAGCAGTGTTTTCTTGGTGAAATGCAGTACTTTCGACCACCTGGAAGCAAGCATCGGCGTCAATGTGAACGAAACGAACAGAGAGAATAGAGTTGATACTACAATAGTAATACCGAATTCCCTGAATATTTTGCCCACAATACCTGTAACCATAGCTATCGGGAGAAATACAACAACGTCGACAAGCGTAATTGCTATAGCGGCCATACCAATCTCGGCCCTACCTTTAATAGCTGCAGTTACTTTATCCTCTCCTCGCTCCATGTGCCTGTGGATATTTTCGAGAACAACTATGGAGTCGTCCACCAGGATACCAATTACGAGAGCCAAAGCCATCAGGGTAATAATATTAATTGTAAATCCAAAGAGATTCATCATAATAAATGCCGATATCAGCGAAGTAGGTATCGAAAGCAATATTATGAGCGAGTTCCTGATATTATGCAGGAAAAGGAATAACACTGCTGCTACCATCAGAATTGCCAGGATAAGGTCGCGCCATACATCATGCACTGATTCCTCGGTGAATTCCGTTACGTCCTGTGCAATATCAAATTTCACTTTATACTGGGCAAGCTCTTTTTCAATAGATTTGAGTTTCTCTGTTACCATGTCTGCTGTTTTTACAGAATTGGCGTCCGAGGCTTTGGAGATAATAAGGCCAATACTTGTGTTGCCGTTCAACCTGCTTAT
>DAINRZ010000634.1:0-2453 GCA_036741575.1 Kapaibacterium sp. (SeqCode) | reverse complement strand
TCATTTTTATAGTAAATCCACGCAATCCAATCGAAAATTTAACAACAGAGAATATACAGGATATCTACACAGGGACAAAAACGAATTGGAAAGATTTCGGAGTAATGATGTCTCCTGACAATCCTGAGTATTCAGTTATACATCCATTCATTAGGGATCCAAATTCAGGAAGTCAGGAATTAATGGATCTATTGATAATGAAAGATTTGAAATATATTAATCTTCCGATATATAAAGAGAATCTTATATTCACTATGGCAGGATTGATCGATGCAATTGCCGGTAACAATTTGGCAATAGGCTATACTGTATATTATTATAACGAATTCATTATCAGGCCAGACAACAATTTTTTGAAAACAATTGCGATTGATGGGGTGAAGCCCAATGAGGCAACTATTACAAATCGTTCATACCCTTATACCACAGAGGTATACGCCGTTATTCGTTCCGAAACAGATAAAGCATCAATGACATATAAGGATTACGAATGGCTACAAACTGAAACAGGAAAGCAAACCATCAGTAATTCCGGATATATCCCAAATTAGAGAGTTCGGTAAAAAATAAAAGGGGAAAAATTGCCAGCACATAACACGGACGGTACCATAATCTATAAGCCCCCCGCCTGATGCCGGACTGGCTGTCGTGGTTTTTAAATTATCTGCTGTTTTTATTACTACTTTAACTACACTGATAAACCCAGGACACCCTCTCATGCTAACAATAACAATTGTGTACTCTGGCTAAACACCGGTTTCATTTTATGTTTTCATCGCTTCACTACACCAGTACCCTGCTTTATATTACTGCAGCAAATCAAATGACGTGTAAATGTCGGGTAAAGTACTTTAAAAAAGTGTTATGCATCAGTTTTTCAGTTGTAATATTGACAAAACTTTAAATGAACAATTATGAAACAACCAGAATTAGGCAGAAAGATTTCTGAACTCAGAAAGGGAAAAGGACTTACCCAGGAAGAACTTGTAGACAAGTGTAATATTAGTGTAAGAACCCTCCAAAGAATTGAATCAGGAGAGGTCACTCCAAGAAGTTATACAGTTAAAACTATTTTGGCTGCACTCGAATATGACTTAAGCAAGATATCAGATAATGAAGAAAATAAAAAGTACTTTTTTGCTTGGCTAAAAGAAACTCTGCTTATTGATATTGACGCAGACAAATCAGGAGACTTTCTTATTAAACAACTCAATATCGCTTGGATATTTGGCTTAATATATTTCATTCTTGGATTCTTTGAAGGGGCAGCAGATTATTACATAATTAAAGAGGATCAAATGATTTTCAGTATCCCATTTTATATTATCATGAAAATCCTGGTTCTAATGTCCTTCTTTTTCTTTCAGCGTGGCTTCATCCTGGTTGGTCATATATTCAAGAACTACCTTCTTAAGATTATGTCTTTTGTGCTGATATTTAGCATGTTCCTGGTAATCATATATGACATTACTTCATTATTTAGTGAATCAATCGAAAGTGAATTCATGCTTAGTGCTGAGGCTCTAACTTTCGGAGTAATTGGAATTCTTTTCGGTGCCTCTTTGATAAAACTTCAAAAATCGTTTGGACAATTACCAATTATTGCGGGTATTTTCGAAATTTTTGCAGCTTGCTTTTTTCTAACACTTTTATTGGCATTGGTCGGACTGATAATTCTAATTCCCGCGGAACTCATAGAAATAGTAATTATATATAAAGCTGTTGAAATAATTAAATCTAAAAAACCTGAAAACTAAGCAGTTAAATCTTGACTAGTTCTAAATCAAAATTTTAAAACAATGCCTAAACGCTAACACGGACGGTGCTATGTATAATAGGCTTCCCGATGAATAGGGGCAAGTTGTCACGGTTTTGTTAGCTCCTGCACCCAAGACAAATTTGTAATGGTTCTTGCACCCGGACACCCGACTTCTCCGCCAGCTGGCGGGTGCCCGGATGCTTGTGTCGGCTAACACCCACTCAATTATACCGCCGGGCCGTTAGGGCTAGTTGGTGGCCTATATTAAATGATTTCAATGAATTAGAATTGCTCTTAATACTTTCTGCAATAGACAATATTATTAAGGACTCTTGATTTTACTTTCTGGGATTAATGTATTTTTTAAGATCATTTACATAAGATTCAAATGCCTTAACTCCTTTATCAGTAATTGAAACAAAGGTTTTTGGATAATTATTTTTAAAGGTTTTCTTAACTTTAATATACCCTGCTTCCTGCAGATTCTTTATCTGTATACTAATATTTCCGGAGGCGGCTTTTGTTTCTTCTTTAATATGCGCAAACTCAACTTTCTCTGAGTAAATAAGCATTGAGATGATCGCCAACCTTAATTGCGAGTGCAATAGAGGATCTAAATCATTGTACATATTACTATTCTTTAGTCGATTTTAATAAATATCCTGGTATCAAATAGCCGCAAATTATCGCCGCA
>DAINRZ010000633.1:0-2458 GCA_036741575.1 Kapaibacterium sp. (SeqCode) | reverse complement strand
TAGTACAGTAACGAAAAAGATATAATAAGCAATATGAAACGATGATTTCAGCATTTGCTTAATAAACGCCTTATCAAGTTCAAACCTGAACTTTCCATATTCTTTAATATAAAGAAGTATCAACCATACAGAATTGATAAACGTAGTTCCTGTAAATATTGACATTGCCAAAACAGTATCGGAACGGCTCCGGACCAAAAGATAAATCCCGGCAAAATTCAGGACACTTGTTAAAACCTGGCGCACAGCAAGCACTCCCATCCTTTCTGTGCCCAGAAACACCCAATCCACTAATATAGCATTCGAAAACAAGCCTAAGGCAGCAATAATATAAACAGATTTTACCTCTGCCGAGATATCCGATAATAGTATCATTCCCAGGTAAACCAGAAATACTACAGCGCTTAACATGAGCTGCAAAGTATTGATATTATTCACATATTTCCCGATAAGGCTTTTGTTTAGCGATATTTCCCTCGAACCCAGAGTATTAAAACCCAGGTTGGTAATAAGCAACAGGTACACTAAAATGGAGTTGGCCATACCGATTATCCCAAAACCGTCAGGCAATATAGTCCTTGCCAGGATAGCATTAGCAAAGAATATTATGCCTTTGCTCAGCAGTTCTGCAAATGACAGTGAAAATATATTACTGATTATTTTTCTGCTGTTACTCAAAAAATGCCTTAACGATTAAAATCCAGATCCTTCCACCAGCTAAGATCTATTTCGGGAAATATGGAATTTCTTTGTTCGGTTTCTTCCAGATACATGATATCTTCCTTACTCATTTCGGAACCTGAATAAATCCTTTCGGCCATATCGCATAACCTGTTGAAGTCGGAATGGTGGAATGAAAACCGCTGTTCGGCATAGTCTCTTGCAGACTGTGTATAGATAAGGAACTGCCAGTCCGATGATTGCTCCAGCATCAATTCCCTCAGCGCCTGAGTTATAATTCTCCTGGCCAAACCAGAAACACTATCGGGCGGGAATATTTCGAATAAAGACCTTAGCCTGTTTTCATCGTTATAAATATTCTCCCATGTCCAGGTGGTATTATAACCGCTCCACACATCATGGTTATTTTTTACTCCCCAGGAACCTTCGGGCAGAGAAATCACCTCGGACGGCTGAATCTTAAATAATTGCTCCGATGCTGTGGCAGTGTTCAGGTATGGCGAATGGTGCAGCCCCCTGATAACCTGCTTCAGGAATTCAGGCCCTTCGAACCACCAGTGGCCAAATAGCTCGGTATCGAACGGCAGGCAAAGAGTGCCGAATTTGCGGGTATTATTATTATAGAAGTTAACGGTATTTTCGCAATGATGAATAAAATGGTTAGCCTGCAGGTCGAGCTTTTTCTGTGTCCAATCGGGATGGTAAAGAGTTTTATACATCATATCTGCTTTCGAATCGGTAACCCTCCAATACCTGAGCTTCGAATCCATATGCTTTTTATGGAAATCGAGGTAGTCAGGCTCGGCAGGATAGCCTATTTCGCCGCTCCACACCTGCATAGCCATATCATGATGGCGTGTAAATACGGCTGCAGTGCCATATTCCGTTTTCTCGCTCGAGCTAACATTATAAATGCAAAGAGGAGATTTATCAAAACTATAAGGTAATGGATTGTATGATTCTGAGTTTACATGTAAAAACTTCTCTTTCTTCGAATCAATAAATACACCTATTGCGGATGAGCGTTTTATAAGGTTTTCATCTGTAATAAAGTACTCAATCCCATGGGCTGCAAGGAATTGCTCGATACCGGGCCTTAGCCTTCCATAGTGGAACGGTGCAACCGGGATGAGTGATTTCCATTCATAAGAGGGCCTATAGGCGCATTCAGGGAGCCATATACCACGTGGTTCCCTCCCGAAATGCTTTTTGTAGTTTTCAACAGCTGCTTTAATCTGAAGGTTAATACTTTCCTCAGTTCCCAATAGCGGCAGGTATCCATGAGTAGCCCCGCATGTCATTACTTCGATTATACCCCTGTCCTGCAGGCTGCGTAGTCCGCTAATAACGGAACCACCGTATCTATCGGTGAAATCCTGTTTTCTATCCAGGAACCATTGCCGCCAATATTGAGCGAGCCATATATGGTGAGGGTCGTATCCCCAATTCCTGAAATTCTGTTCGTCCCTTTCTGCAGCGGCAATTTTCTCATTGCAATATTCAAAATAAATCCTTTGGAAATCTTTATGCTCAAGCTGCTCGCAAAGAACGGGCGAGATATCGAGTGTAACCCTCGATTTGATGCCTTCTGCCGCCAAGTCGTTAAAAACGTTCATTAGCGGGATATAACATTCTGACACGGCCTCGTTCAGCCAGTCCACACCATGGGGCCAGTTGCCATGGTGAAGAACCCACGGCAGGTGGGTGTGAAGTACAAGCACAAAGTTTCCTGAATGCATATTAAATCCTTGAAATATATATTAATATTTTAATATCG
>DAINRZ010000632.1:0-2466 GCA_036741575.1 Kapaibacterium sp. (SeqCode) | reverse complement strand
ACTGTCATTGTAAAGCTATAAAGATTTATCTATTACAATAAATATAGAATCGATGCTTTTGTGCAATGAGAGAGAATCACCACCGTAAAATGTAATTCTGTACATAGTGCCCTGGGCCCTGCCTTCCAGCCGCACCCGGTTGCCGCCGCCCTCGCCGCAAGAGCAAATTAAAAGAAGAATTAATATTGCCGCGTATTTTTGCATAAACAAAAATACGGAAAACTATTTATTTCAGAGAAGTGTTAAGGTAGTTCAGGAATTCATCCCTGACATCCGGCTGCAGAAACCTGCCGCTGTAATGAGAAGTGAGCGCGCTGCTGCCTGTATCGCGCACCCCACGCATTGCCACGCAGAAATGCTTTGCTTCGAGAACGACAGCTACATCATCGGTGGCAAGAGCTTGTTTCATTGCTTCGGCAATTTGCACTGTCAACCTCTCCTGTACCTGCGGCCTTTTGGAATAGAACTCTACAATCCTGTTAATCTTCGAGAGGCCAATAACCTTTCCTTTGGAATAATAAGCCACATGAGCTTTGCCGATAAACGGCACAAAGTGGTGCTCGCAATATGAATTAACAGCAATGTCTTTTTCGACGAGCATTCTATCGTAATTATATGAATTTTCGAATAATGATATTTCGGGTTCATTATTGGGATTGAGTCCTGAAAATATTTCTTTTACATACATTTTCGCAATTCGCCCGGGAGTGCCGGCAAGGCTGTGGTCATCCAGGTCGAGCCCTAAGGCAAGCATTATTTCCCTGAAATTTCTTTCAATGATTTCCATTTTTGTTTCATCATCGAGTAACAATATTTCCTTTTGGTTCCTGTTTTCCGCCACATTGCCATTTAAAGCTTTTTTCCCGGTTTCGAACTGGATAATCTTGTCGGGAATATCGCTTACTGTAAATTCGTTTATTCTCATTGCCATCACGTATAATATTTAAATCTGAACTATTATTATGCTGTTAAAACAATATTTTTAATAAATTATTTTAATCTAAATATTATTTTAGTGTTGCCTAATTTAGATGCTTAATTAATTAGATTTAATATAAACTTAAGAATTACGTTAAAATTATATTAGTTGAGTATATTATAAATTGTGATTTAATTATATGGATTTAAACAAGAGGCTATATATATACCGCGGCGGTCATGCAGGCAATGGGCCTGTAGTTTACTGGATGAGCCGCGACCAGCGGGTTGCCGATAATTATGCTTTGGTATATGCCCAAAAAAAAGCTAATGAGAAAGAGGCCGGACTAATTGTGGTTTTCTGCCTAGCAGGCGAATTCCTGGGTGCATCCGCCTGGCATTACGATTTTATGATTAATGGATTGAAAGAAACAAGTAAAGAACTAATGAAACTGAATATCCCCCTTCATATCATATATGGCAGCCCCGAAGAAATAATCCCAGGTTTCATAATAAAAAATGATATTTCGTTGCTTATTACAGACTTCGATCCTCTTAAAATAAAGAAAAACTGGAAAGTAAAAATCCTCGAAAGGATTGGTATTCCTTTTCATGAAGTTGATACGCATAATATCGTGCCATGCAGGCTGGCTTCGCCCAAACAGGAATGGGCAGCTTATACAATAAGGCCAATAAAAGAAAAATTACTTGAAGAATTTCTTTCCGAGCCTGAAAGTCCTGTTTACTACCGGTATAACTCCCCGGAATTCATATCTAAATATCATACTGGTATTATTGAAGAAGGCAAGCACAATACAGTTATACCGCCCAAGGCCTCTTGGGTGAAACCCGGAGAGGAGGAAGCCCAAAAACTATTGAAATCCTTTATCGATGAAAAACTTTCTATATATGCCGACAAAAGAAATGATCCGTTAGCAAATGCTGTTTCGAACCTCTCTCCTTGCCTTCATTTTGGTATGCTTTCGCCTCAAAGAGCTGCTTATGAAGTGAACCGATCGATTGAAAATGAGGCATCAAAAGCTGCTTTCCTCGAAGAATTGATAATAAGAAGGGAATTGGCCGATAACTTTTGCTTTTATAACGACAATTACGATAATTTCGAAGGTATTGCCGATTGGGCAAAGTTGACGCTAAACCTTCACAGGCCTGATTTAAGAGAACATATTTATACAATAAATCAATTCGAGACGGCACAGACCCACGATCCGCTATGGAATGCCGCACAAACAGAAATGATCGATACAGGCAAAATGCACGGATATATGAGAATGTATTGGGCAAAAAAAATACTCGAGTGGACAGAATCTCCCGAAGCTGCTTTCGACACCGCCATTTATCTTAACGATAAATACTCGCTGGACGGACGCGATCCTAATGGCTACACAGGCATAGCTTGGAGTATAGGCGGCGTACACGACAGGCCCTGGCCAGAGAGAAAAGTATTCGGTAAAATCCGCTATATGAGTTTCAATGGAATGAAAAGTAAATTTGATGTCAACAAATATATTGCGGAAAACAAACCTTATC
>DAINRZ010000631.1:0-2468 GCA_036741575.1 Kapaibacterium sp. (SeqCode) | reverse complement strand
AGAAAGTAAAATACTTCAGGAATTTGAATGTTGTTGTAAACGAGCCTGTAAATATCGGCAAAGGTGTGCCCAGGTACTGGATTTTTTCAGCACCATCTTCGGTAGTGTCTGCCTGGGGCCCATCATATTCACCGGTTACAGGATCAAATATAGCGCCGATTACTTTTCTTTCCATAAACGAACTTCTGCGTTCGCCTTCGTACCAGCCCTGGTTGCCGAAGCCGCCTGTAATAGGCTGGTCGGTTCCCAGTTTAATTATCTCGTTGTCCTGGTAGTTCAAGACGAGTGTAAAATTCAGCATATAATCAGAAGATAAAATAGGTGTTGCATAGAACTGTGATTCAAATCCCCAGGTCTTTACTTCGCCAAGGTTCATGGGTACACTGGTGGCAGTAAGGCCTGTCGAAGGCGCATTAGGGAATGGTACAATCGATTTTTCGGCAAACTGCCAGTAATATGTAAAGTCTGCGCCATAGGCATTATTGATTTCGAATTCGAGGCCGAATTCCAATTCCTGTATCCTCTCGGGTTCAATATTCTCATTGCCAATGCTGGTTATCAAGCCGCCGACGCCATGGCCGGACTGAGCGCCGCCCCACCTGAAGGGATAAGCTGCAAGCAATCCCGGGAGCTGGCCCGATTGGCCGTAACCGGCCCTGAATTTCAGGAAGTTCATTATTTCGGGGGCAAGGCCAAGTTTATCCAGCCTGACAGCACCGCTTATCCTGGGATAGAAAATATTCGGGGCTTCGTCGTTGACGCTGATAATGCTTGAATAATCGTTCCTTACGGCAAGAGTAATAAAATAAATATCCTGAATGTTCAGATCCTCCTGCAGATAGATTCCTGCTTCTCTGAACTGGACCATATCGTCGTTTGCGGAGATGTAATCGAGCGCTGCCAGCAGGTTCCTTATCCTCGACGAGGCAAAATTCTGCATGGTTATATCTGTCGATGTAGTAAAATCGTTGAACAGCTGGGCGCCCAATATTGTCGTACCATTAATATCATCTGTGTAATTTGTAGTGTATGATAAGTTGAAGTCATAATTTGTATAATCTCTTAACCTCGAAAATATCTGTTTTTCTCCCAGGTCGCTCGGGCCAGTATAGAAATAATCAGTGGGATAGAACGATAGGTTCGAATAGTTGAAGGCATCAATACCAATATTTGCATGGAATTTCAGGCCTGGCATCCACAGTGGCAGGTAGTTGACTTCTGCCGACCCGATAAACCTGCGTGTTTCGATTGTATTGTCAACATTTGCAATCGCCAGGCTGTCGGTAAACCTGTAAGACTGAGAAAATAACATGGTATTGCCCAGCCAGCCGGTAACGTTGTTGTCGTTAATAGGCCTGGAATTAAGGCTGTAAACATAGTTGGCGCTAAACCGCAGGCTTACTTCTTCGGAGGGGACTATTTCGAAATTGCCCCTAACAGATTCCCTGTTGTATTTATTGCCGATAACAATGCCGTCTTCGTCGCGGCGTGTGTAACCGGCATAATAGCTAAACAATCCCGATTTGCCCGAGAAGTTTGTGTTATGCTCGTAGTAATTGCCCTGGCGGAAGATTGCATTAGCGTCCTTTGCCGATAGGAAATTATCCTCGGAATACTTTACGGATTGTTCGTTCCAGCCAAAATTATTAGAATAGTTTACATTAAGATAATCGGCGCCTTTTTTGCCGCTCTTTGTTGTTATCAGAATCACGCCGTTCGAGCCGGAAGTGCCGTAAAGTGCAGCGCCTGCCGGGCCTTTTAGAATATCTACCGATGCAATGTCTTCGGGGTTCAGGTCGGCAAGGGTAGATACACCCTGGCCTCCGATATCGATACCTGCTTCAGCATTGGCTATTCTGGTGCCGTCGATATAAATAACAGGCTGGCCGTCGCCGTTAAGGCCGCCGCCGCCGCGCACCTGGAACCGTATGCCGCCGCCTACGTTGCCGGAGCTGGTCTGTACCTGCACGCCGGGCACTTTGCCCGAAAGGATCTGGCTAAGGTCCTGGTAGGTATTCAATTGCTGCAGGTCTTCGGCGTTTATCCTTGCTACCGAGACGTCCGAAATTGATTTTTCTCGGCGGGAAGCAATACCGGTTACGACTATTTCATCGAGGCCGATAACGTCGGGTATTAGCTGAACATTCTTAGTAATATTGTCATTTTCTTTAACGGTCAATACTTCTTCGAAGTTCCTGTAGCCTACATAGTGAATAAGGAACTTGTATTTGCCGGGCTTAATGCCGCGGATAACAAATTCAGATTCCTGGTTGGAAATTGCGCCTTTTTTCTTTGATTCGGGGCGTTCGGGCAATTCAATTAATTCTACCGTTGCGCCTGGCAGGTACTCGCCTGTCCTTTCGTTTTGCACCTTACCGGAAATAGTTCCGTTTTGCGGCCATGCGGGCGCTGATGCTACTAAGAAAAACAGAATGAGCAAAAGAAGGTAGTTGGTTTTTGACATACAT
>DAINRZ010000630.1:0-2470 GCA_036741575.1 Kapaibacterium sp. (SeqCode) | reverse complement strand
GCTTTTTTGTTTTCATTTTCGTGTTTCATTATGTGCCTTTTTACCTCCGTTGTTTTTTTTTAAAAAAAATTTCAAGATTTATTATTTGAATCGACACATAGTATATAAAAACGTTACAAATATCAGAAATAAAATCGAATAAATCAGGTGAATAATTGAATTTATTTGAAATTAATGATGCCATTCATCCGGAAAATTTAAGTAATGGGATATTTTTTTAACACCCGACATCAATTCTCTGTTCAGGGGATAGTGTTTTCATAATCAATACCTACTCGGGTGGATTGGAAAGGTAGATAACGGTAGTATCCGAAAACCTCGATTTCACCTTTTCTTTTTCATCGCCGGTTTTCCTGGCTGTATTCTTAGCCGCAGCGCTTTCCTTGGTTTTGGTAACCTTAGGGGCGGCGTCCTTTGCCGGGGTGGATTTCCTTGTCCTGACCGGCGAACAGGCAATGCCGGCAACTATTATCATAAGCGCCGAATATTTCAGAATTCTGCCCGTTTTCTTCATTTAGTATTTGATTTTTATTTCATAAATCTTTTAATTGCAAGATAATAATTAATGAGATTAAAGCAAAGTAAAAGATTTGGATATAAAGTTATCGAAGAATAAAATTCAGGGCAGTATCGGGGCGCCTCCGTCAAAAAGCCTGACGATACGCTCCTATGCCGCAGCGCTGCTGGCCGGCGGCTCTACGCCAGTGCTGAATTATTCCCGCTGCGCCGATGCCGAAAGCGCACTCGAAATAATCAGGTGCTTTGGGGCCGATGTGCTCCGGGAAGAAAATTACCTGATTATTAAAGGGGCCGAACGCCTAAAGCCGGTGGATATCTTCTGCGGCGAATCGGGCTTGAATGCCAGGCTGTTCGGGATAATAGGGCTGTTGACAGGCGACAGGTTCGAACTGACGGGAAAAGGCTCGATAATGCAAAGAAAGCTAACCGATTTGCAGCTTCTCTTTCTGTCGCTTGGTATAATGTGCGGCTCCAACGGCGGGTATTTGCCGTTTACGGTCGAAGGCAGCCTGAAGGGCGGCGAATTTGTTTTCGACGGCTCGCAGGGTTCGCAGGTGCTGTCGGGGCTCTTGTTTGCCCTGCCGCTAATAGGGCAGGATTCCCTGATATGGCTGCAAAACGTTACCAGCAGGCCGTATATCGATATGACAACCGACCTGCTGTCCGAGTTCGGCATTGAGATTGAAAATAACAATTACAAGAGTATATATATTAAATCAGGGCAGGCTATGCGTCATTCATCATTGGAAATCGAGGGCGACTGGAGCAATGCGGCTATTGCCCTGACAGCCGGAGCCATACACGGAATGGCAGAAGTTACCGGGCTGAATCCCGATTCTCTCCAGGGGGACAGGCAGATACTCGATGTTTTAAGCCGTAGCAGCGCCGTTGTAACAGATTCAGGAGGCTCTATTGCTGCAGGGCAGGGATTGCTGCAGCCTTTCGGGTTTGATTTTGCCGACTGCCCCGATCTGTTCCCGCCGTTAATTGTGCTTGCATGCTATTGCAGCGGCGAAAGCGTGTTTACAGGGATAGAACGGTTGAAATTCAAGGAGAGCAGCCGCGTCGAGGCTATGACACAAGAACTGGCAAAAATGGGGGCACAGTTCAGGAAGGAAGCAGACAGACTGATAATATACGGGGGGACACCGTTGAATGGCGCTGATTTAGACTCGCACAGCGACCACAGGGTGGCCATGTCGCTAATTGTGGCGGCGCTCGGGGCCCGTGGCGAATCGATTGTAACGGGAATTGAGTGTATCGATAAGTCCTGGCCTGGCTTTTTAAACGACTTTGGGAAACTATTTAATAACAATTATAAGATAATATGAATTCATTCGGCAGATTATTCAGGACGGAAATTTTCGGCGAGTCGCACGGCGAGGCCGTCGGTGTGGTAATAGACGGTGTGCCGCCGGGACTGGAAATTGGAATTAATGATTTTGCGAACGATATCGACAGGCGAAGAGGCGGCCTGAAAGGCACAACTCCCAGGAAGGACAAGGATATTCCTGAGATTATCAGCGGAGTATTTAACGGCAGGGCTACCGGCGCTCCTATATGTTTGATTTTCAGGAACACAGGCAAAAACTCTGACGAATACAAGCCTGATTTGCTGCCGAGGCCCGGCCATGCGGATTTTACTTCGCACATTAAATACGGCGGCTTTGCCGATTATCGCGGCGGCGGCCATTTTTCGGGCAGGGTGACTATAGGCCTGGTAGCAGCGGGCGTAATTGCAAAAAAGATTATCAGCCCGCTACAGGTTACTTCCGAAATTCTCGAAATTGGCGGCAGCAGTGATTTCGATGCTGTAATTGACGAGGCGCTCTCGCAATCCGATTCTGTCGGAGGCATTGTGGAATGCCGCGCAATGGGCGTGCCTGCCGGCCTTGGCGAGCCGTTTTTCGATTCGGTTGAGTCGCTAATCAGCCATATTGTTTTCTCGATA
>DAINRZ010000629.1:0-2475 GCA_036741575.1 Kapaibacterium sp. (SeqCode) | reverse complement strand
AATCATCGGCTGGCAATTCAGATTTATACCTGAAGGTTTCGAACGCCCCATCCGCTTTTCTTTCGCTTAGCGCCCCGCTGGTGATAATAGTAATACCCTTGGGTACGGAAATGCTTATATCGAAATCTGCCAAATCGTTCTCTGTCTGAGGAAAATAACTTCCACCTGGCAGGTAAATGCCTTCGCCTTCTTTTGCCGATATTATCCCCGGAGTATTAGAGTGGCGCTGGCTCAGCAAAGTTATTTCGGGTGAATAATTAACAGCCCCGCTGTATTTGAAATGAATTTCATTGATTTCCTTGCTTGCCGGAGTTATTGTCATATAGGAATAGACATCGTCGCCTTTGGGTTCTGTTATATTAAATACCAATTCAGCTTCGGGCGAGGTCACTCCCGTAAATTTCAGGTCTTTCAGGAACCTGAACCTTGCCGATTTAACGATGGGATTCTTCATCCTGACAATATCAGTTCCTTCTACCATATTCGATTCCGGTGTAAGTTTAATATTGATAACGTGGCTGACTGCATAGTTCGGCGGAGTGTGCATTCCAGGCATCATTTGCGCCATCAGGTCGGGTGTTTTTTTCTTTTCATCCAGAACAATCAGGAAATCAGTCTTGCCACGGTACTTTTCATCGAAAGCTGTTTCTTTGCCGCTTTCAACATAAACCGGCGTAATAATCCCGATTTTAATGTTTTTGTCTCGGCGGGCGACTTTTTCCACAGTTCCCAGGTAGCTGTTCGAATGAAAATCACCGTTGAAATGAATCACCTTATAGCCCTTATTCTTTTCCATAAAATCGACAATGCTCTCGGCCATTGTTTCATCTTTGATTACCTGAGCCCCATAGAACAGAAAAAGAGAATTTTGTATGTTAGGGTCGCCGGCTTCGGAAGAATCCATACCCATATTACCTGTCATTGTTTCGTAGAAGTTTGTCATATACTGCCCATCTTCTACTTTTACTTCCCTGCTTATCATTGCTCTTTCTTCTGCGGGCAGCTTGTCGATACCCGTCATCCCCTGCGAAGAATACAGTGCGGCATATTTTCGGGGAATATTCGAAGCTATTACGGGTGCATTATTCGATTTTGCCAATTCGACCAGCGCTTTATAAAACTTCTCATAATCGGGCCAGGGGCGCGATGCGGCGAGGAAGCTTTTTTCGTCGATTGTGCCCGAAAGATAATCATCGAGTGGCTTTTGGGCATCGCGCTCGAACATTTCCATCGACACTGCCAGCTTTGTATCTTGGTTGTACATATTTGATAAAAGTTCTTTCTGGATATCATGTATTACAGCGTCATCGTGGAACTCTCCAAAGAATACAAGCCTGTTTTTTAATGCTTGCTTTGCGAAATCTTCGTAATTCAGCTTTTCTCCTGTGTGTGCATTATAGACAGCATACTGCCTCTCTGCAGAATAAACAGTATTTATCGATAAAACAAGTATCAATGCCAAAAACACTCTTTTCATTTATAAACCTAAAAAAGTAAAAGAAATAATCTACAATAAAGTATTAATATAATAAATATTGGAGAACCATTACATCCTTTTTTATTAATCTCTATAAGGATGAAGTGACTGAAAAACTTACACTACTGTTTATTCACAATATTCCAAAGCGACTGTATTTCCTGCAGGCAGGCAGGAAAAATCAATATTTGCATTGGCAGTTCTGGTAAGGGCCGGTTAAGAACCAGCCCTAATGTTTTGTCCATCAATCCCTGGCTAGCTTTTGGGATTGACAGAAAAAACTATTCTATGTCAAGTAAAAACTAGGTGAGAAAAATTCATATTTTTTTTTAACATAATTTTCTTATAATCAGGGAATTATAAGATGGATGAATATAGTCTTATGGAAATGTCTTATTAATCAAGCATAGTCTCCAAAGGATTGCTGACTGAGAGTGCAATTGCGGGGATGATTCGAATTTTGTTGTATTTCACTATATTAGCGGAATATATTTTTTAATCATTTTTTAATTCTATTTGCAACAGGCTGTTAATCTTTCGGCTGTTGGTGTCATTCCACTGGGTAGCTTGCCGTAAATCACTACTCTCTATAATAATTACACATATAATATATCGAATTTCAAATATATATTTTCTTAAAAATAAGAGAGACAATTAAATAGATTTTAGTACTTGTTATTTCAAAGTATTAATTTCGGAATGCCGGATATAAGATAGGTGCAGACAATACGAAAGAATAAAGGCATGGGGTATAAACATTGGAACTACAGGTAATATTTATTTTGCTATGCAAACATTATAGTTTAATTTTACACCTGTTTAGTAATATTTTTTCAGACAGGAATATTTTGGAAAGCAAACCAATAATATTATCCCTCGAAACTTCGGGGACAACCTGCGGTGTGGCACTTGCAGAGGGCGGCTCGATAACAGCGGAGTATTCCATATACGGAAAGAATCTGCATGACAGGCTGAATGCCGAATTCGCAAGAAGGATA
>DAINRZ010000628.1:0-2477 GCA_036741575.1 Kapaibacterium sp. (SeqCode) | reverse complement strand
ACTATTGACTGGGGAATGATTAACTCCGGCGTATCGCGACTGGACTGGAACTTAACCGACAGGTTTGGGGCAGTCGTATCCTCGGGTGTTTATTTTATATCAATAAAAACCGGTGCCATCTCCAAAACCGAGAAAATAGTAATTGCCAGATAATTACCGGGATTTTAATGAAATAAAATTAACAGTCAATATTTCCTTTTATTTCATCAATTTTTTCGTTAATTTTTATTTTTTTCTGAGAATTAAGAATGGCGACTAACGTAATTAAATTGAGGAAAAAAATGATAATATTGTTGTTAAATTATTACAGGAAATTTACGAAATGAAAAAACTCTACCCGATTATACCGTTTCTCTTAATACTTATTTTAGCTTCGGGGAGCCTGAAATCGCAGGACCCGCGAGCTATTGTAGCAAAGGATATGGCTGTATTGATCAATGTTACATACGACAAATCAAAACCATCGATAACTATTAACTGGCAGAAAAACGAACTTGCTTACCAGTACGAAGTACGCAGAAAACTGCCGACAGATGCAAACTGGGGATTTTCACTTGGTAAATTTGACGTTAATACATTGAGCTACACAGACACTAAAGTCGAAGTAGGTAAAGTATATGAATACCAGGTTTATGCTCTTTCGAAGGGTAAGATAAAACAAACATTTACAGGCGGTGACGGCAAAAATTTCGACAGCCTTGTTGTAAGGGATTTTGTTGCTACAGGTTATACTTATGCAGGTATAGAAGTACCTTTCCCGGATAGACAAGGCAATGTGCTTTTGCTGGTGGACGAAACAGTAAATTCGCCTTTATCATCAGAAATCCAAACTCTTATGAATGACTTAAAGGCTGAAGGATGGGGAGTTATAAAAAAGACTGTTCCAAGAGCCGAGACATTTGACGGAGCTAAAGTAAAATCCACAAAACAACTAATCAGAGACGAATATAATAAAGGCCAGGATAATCTGAAAGGTGTTATACTACTGGGCAGGGTAGCAGTCCCCTATTCGGGAAACATAGTACCTGACGGGCATACAACGGGAAATGTCCATATCGGTGCATGGCCGGCCGATGTTTACTATGCCTGTGCAGCATCGAACGAATGGACTGACAATTTAGTTAACAGCTCTGTCGCAACAAGGGAAGAAAATAAAAATATCCCCGGAGACGGGAAATTCGATCCAGATGTTATTGCTATTGGCGAGGCAAAACTACAAGTGGGCAGAATAGATTTTTATAATATGCCTGCATTTAAAAATGATAATGAAATTGAATTACTAAGGAAATACCTTAATAAAAACCACGAGTTCAGAAAAGGCCTGAAAAAATTTAAGTTCAGAAGCCTGATAGACGATAATTTCGGAACCTATACACTTGAATTGTTTGCCACTTCGGGCTGGCGCAATTTTGCTACACTACTTGGCCATGCAAATACTAAAACTACAGACTTTTTTACAACACTTGATACGGCCGATTATTTATGGGCTTATGGCTGCGGGGGCGGTTCATATACAAGCGCAAGCGGAATCGGTACTTCCAATGACTTTGCCGCAAAGCAGGTAAATGTAGTATTTACAATGCTATTCGGCTCGTATTTCGGAGACTGGGACAGCCAGAACAACTTTTTGAGGGCAGCACTTGCCTCGCAACCTTCGGCGCTTACTTGTGCCTGGGCAGCCAGGCCGCACTGGTATTTCCACCACATGGGCCTTGGCGGCAATATCGGCATATCTGCCCTGGCATCACAAAATAACAATAACTTATACATTCCCAATTTATATTATCTCAATCCAATGCAACCCACCCAGACAACCCTTTATACTTCCGGTAACCTTGGTATCCATGCAGGATTCCTCGGCGACCCCACACTTGGTATGTACCTGGGAACAATAGCGCCGCCTTCGAACCTTAGTGTTACACAGCCGACAGACCAACCGGTTTTGTTATCCTGGACAGCATCGGGTGAAAGTGGAATAAAAGGGTATAACATTTACAGGGCAACATCGCCCGAAGGCCCATACCGCTTGCTCAACACAAATATTATTACAGCTACGAACTACGAAGACAAAGCCCTGATAGACGGTATGCTTTATTATCTGGTGAGAGCCGTAAAACTGCAGCAGACAAACAGCGGCAGCTTCCTGAACGAAAGCCCCGGCATATCGGGGCAAATAGAGGCTGTAAACAATGTTGTGCCGGCAGCCCCGTTCCTTGTTTCGCCATCCAACGATGCCCCTAACCAGATTACTAATCCAACTCTGAAATGGGAATCTGCCGGAGATAATATTATTTACGGATTGATGGTTTCCAAATCGTCTGATTTTTCGACTGATGTTGTCGTTCAGGAAAGCAAACTGAGCGAAACAGAATATAAAATCAGCAACCTGCTGCAGAGTACAACGGAAGTACGGATAGTAAACGCAACACACAAAAAGGGTACTGCCACATGGGCGAGAATCTGGATTTCGACAACAA
>DAINRZ010000627.1:0-2477 GCA_036741575.1 Kapaibacterium sp. (SeqCode) | reverse complement strand
TTTTTATCGAGAAGGTTGGCTGCGCTTTGCGAGAAACCAGCCAACAGAGCATCGAGCGCTGTAAGCATGATATTGGCGCTGAATCCGCCGGCCACGCCGACAAATGCGGCAGCAGCTCCTGCAATAGGATGCCTGCCCAGGCTCCTGAAAAGGATAGCACCCATGGGCGGCAGGATAACCATTCCGGCATCGGCTATTATGCTTGCATTGACGCTTGCAAATACCAGGGCCGGCAATACCCATGATTTGGGCACGATATTAACAAGGTGCCTGAGCGCCGAACCGAGGAACCCGCTTTTTTCGGCAAGGCCAATTCCAATTATAGCTGCAAGCACAATCCCCAATGGAGGAAAATTGATGAAATTCGGCAGTGCATTGGTCAGCATTCTCTGCAAACCCTCACCATCGAGAAGGTTTTTCACTTCGACTGCCCGGCCTGTTCCCGGGTGGACAGCGGCAACGCCCATCAGCGAAAATATATAAGATGCAACTATGGTTGCACATGCCAGCAGAAGAAATAGCAATATGGGATCGGGCAGGAAATCGACAAACCTCTCTATCCTGGCAAGAAATACCCCATTTGCTTTTACACGGCTTTTGGACATAGTTTATTTATAAATTATTAATTTCAATCTATTGTTTTTAATTTTGCTAATATAGTTTATTAGCAATATTAATGAAAGTGAATTTATTAGCTCTGGTAATGAAATAGAACTTTGCATTGTCATAATTTCTTATAATACTTCGGAAATTACCCGAAACTGTATCAGTTCGATACTCAATACAGTCAACAGGGCGGGCTACACTATAGTTGTCGTCGATAACGCTTCAACGGATGATACAGTTGCTGCTATTGCAAACGAATTCCCTCAGGTTAATATTATCGTAAACGAGAAGAACCTGGGCTATGCTGCAGCAGTTAACCGCGGCGTCCGTTCTCAAAAGGCTTTATATTATATCATTTCAAATTCTGATGTAATCTACCCCGAAGGTTCAGTCGATGCCATAGTAGAAAGCCTGAAGGCACACCCCGAATACGGCGTAATGGGAGTGCAGCAGATATATGCCGACGGCAGCTGGCAAAGGAGCTATGACGTTGTCCCCGGTATTATTTTCGGATTGAAAGATATTACATTTTACAGGCAGTTATCATATATTATGAAGTCCCGGCTATGGAACATGGGGATTTCAGAAAAAAGAGCCAGGGAAGCCGGTTATATCGACGGAGCCATGCTTGCGTTTCGCAGGGATGTTTACGAAGCTGTGGCAGGCTGGGACGAAGAGTATTTTTTCTATACAGAAGAAGCAGATTTTTGTTACAGGCTGAAAAAAGCAGGATACAAAATAATTTTCAATCCTACGATTCGAATAATACACCTGCGCGGTGGAACAACCAAAGATATATCCGTAAGCAAGCAGTTCATAAAGATTTTACTCGAGTCCAAAGGTACTTTTTACAGAAAGCATTACAGCAAAACTGCTTCCCGTGCAGCTATTTTTCTTGGGATTTTCTTTTGCCTGGAACTACTAATAATATATTCAATACTGCATTTTTTCACTTTTTTCCGTGCCGGGTACAAACATAAAATAGCGGCTATGAAAGATTTTATAAGGGAATGGAGAAATGAACTCAAAAAAATATGATTTGGCGGTAGCCTATAGGATTTATCCCGGCGTATCGAAAGTGCCTGCGGCGCATTCCGATAATAAATTCGCGCTGTCGGAGCTGTGCCTCAGGTCGTTCAGGGAGTCCCTCGGCAGCCTGAAGATTAAAATGTGGGTGCTGCTGGATAACTGCCCCACCGAGTACGAAGAATTGTTCCTGAAATATTTCCCTGCTGAAGACCTGGAGCTTATCAGGCTGGACGGGATAGGAAACAATGAGACTTTCAGGATGCAGGTGGATATATTGCTAAACCAGAAGGATAGCGATTATGTTTATTTTGCCGAGGACGATTACTACTATCTTCCCGGCACCTTCGAGGAGTTCTTTAATTTCTTCAGGGATAATAAAGCCGATTTTGCAACACCCTACGACCACCTGGACCTATACACAATGAAGATTCACGATTACAAAAGCAGGATAATAACATACGGCGCCAGGCACTGGCGCGATGTATCATCCACCTGCATGACATTTATGGCTACCAGGCAGTCTCTTGCAGAAGCCAGAAAAGTATTCCTCAGTTATTCGCGCCGCAACGACGATTACAGCCTTTGGCTGAGCCTTACCAAAATAAATGTATTCAATCCGGTTTTGTACCTGAAATATATGCTGAAAGGTGGCAGCGTTTTCAGGTCGCTTCTCAAGGCATGGTATTTTTGCTGGAGGCAGATTATGTTCGGTAAAAAGTTCACTCTGTGGTCGCCTATGCCAACAATTGGGACACATATGGAAAGTAAATGCCTTTCCCCCGGTTATAAGTGGGATGAAATATTCCGAAAATAATGTTATGGAAATTTTATTTTTTTGTTTC
>DAINRZ010000626.1:0-2485 GCA_036741575.1 Kapaibacterium sp. (SeqCode) | reverse complement strand
AAATTTTTATTTTAATCGATCTCGACTCGGTCCCTGCTATAAGCCTGCAAATATAGGTACCAGAAGGAAGTTTGTTCATATCGGAATCAACCCCTGTCCATGAAACTTCATGGTTCCCAGCAGCAAGCTCATCATTAAAGAGTGTTGCTATAACTTTACCAGTAATATCAAGAATTTCGAGTTTAGCTTGAGTAGCAGCAGGCAGAGAAAAGCTGATCCGGGTTATATCTTTCATCGGATTTGGGTAACTTTGCTCCAATGCTAGGTTGAATACGTTATCGTATTTAACTGTAACAATAACTTCGTTCTTGCCGGTGTTTTCAGCGCCGGGATTGTTAATTTTACCATCCAGGTCCATTTGCCGCAGCCTGTATTGGTAAGTTGTGCCCGGGATTACTTCTCTGTCGAAATAATGATAATAAGATACACTTCTGGTACTCCCTTTGCCTTCAACGAATGCAATGTCATCCCAGTTTGCCACATTTTCAATTCGCTTATCTACGATAAATCCATAATTGTTAATTTCCGCAGCTGTTGCCCAGGATAGGTCTATTCCACCTTCTCGCGATTTGCCATCGAAGTAAACAAGCTCGACGGGCGCCAGGTTGCCATCGTTGTCGTCATCGGGATCATCGTCTGGATCATTATAATCCTTTAGTGTGTCGGTCTTGTCGTTATCAGTTGCCAGGAAAGCAGTGTAGTAGGAAAGAATTCTATGCTCAAGGCTTGTATTCAGTATATCAAATATATCAATCGAAGTTTTATTGTAGATGCCTTCTCTACTTATAATATATCCGGCAGCCCACATCGATTTCGCATCATAATTCGTACTGTTTATGGGATTACCGACATCAAATTTCTTAAAAAATGGTTGTTTCCTGTAATATCCTGAAATTTCGATACTCATTTGCCCGGCGCCTTCAAATTTCCCAATTTCAATATAATTATTATTATTTACAATTGAACCAATATCGCTGTTGTTTATCGATACTCGGTCGTAAGCAAAACCGTTTTCGAAAGATATATGTGCAGACATCTTCTCATAGCTGCCGATAAGATTATTCATTACTGTGTTCAGCATAGATGCCAGAGAATTATAATAATAGTCTTCATATATGAAATATCCCTTGGTTTGTGAAGTAAGGGTCGTATAAAGATAGTTGTTACCTTTATATGATGTACCCGCAATATTGTTGACGACATTATTGTACCGAATGTATGAAATGACAGATATCCTTACATTTTTAGAAATCATATTAAGGCATTTGGTTATTATCGAATTGAAAAATTCGCTGCTTCCCTTGTATGCTGTATTGGCCAAAAGGACAATCTCTGCACTATCGCTATTGGCACTAACCCATTCTATTGCTGAATACAATAGGTTCTCCAGATTGGTTACCGACCCTAGTTTCGTGTCCGACAGATTGGCAAAATAATGTTCGATACTTGAACTATCTGCCTTTATCCATCTCTTGGACAGCCTTAGGATATTGTCATTCGAAAGAAATATATTGAAAGAATCTGTTGGTTTTAGCTGTTTGTAGATATTTTCCTTTAGAATTTTGTAAAGGCCGGCTTTGTCGTAATTGCTGTTGCGGTAGTCGTAATCGAGCAGGTAGGTAACTTTACGGGGCATAACCAAAGAATTTAGAACACCAGGATTAATAACAATCTGGTAAAAATTTCCTTTGCTGGTCTGGGATATACCGGTAAATACACCGCCGGAGTAATCGTGGCCGAAATAAAGATAATCATTTTTTATATCCTGATAGGTTATAAATCCTTCTTTCACTTTGCCGAATATTTTGTGGTCGATATCTCTGAACTGAACATTCTGTCCGGGGCCAAATCCGGGATTAGTAAAGTTGTTATCGGGGAAAACATATAACTTTGCCCCAGCAGGTTTTTTGAACGATAGGTTCAAGAGAGCCAGTGGGAGCTTGCATTTTACAGTATTCCCTGACCATTCTGCAGGAACAAAATAATTTATTTTGACAGTTCTCGATGAATTGCCTATCATCGGGAAAATACGGACCTGGTATGTGCCTTGCCCGTTTTTATAGACTATCGACGGATCTTTGCGCCGTTTGACAATACCCTCGTAAATTACACCTGCGGTATATCTGTCAAGTAGTTTTGCCCTGATGTAAACGGAATCGTCTATAAACAGCCATGAATCGTTGATGAATGAATATTTTGATGATTCGAAATTCAGGACTGCTTCAAGCGTGTCTTTTTCACTTTTATAGATAGATCCTACAGGTGAGATTCTCAGGAACATACCGATTTCGAAGTAAGCCCCGTGTGGTTTCACTGTAATTTGCATATCTTCGATAGAGCCCGGATAGGTGTACCTCGACTGCCTTGGGTCGCCTATAGTCAGGTTTGCCGCTTTGGTTTGGATTGCAAAAGTAAGCAAGATTAAAAGAAACAAAAATGCTAAACTCTTAGTTTTCATTGGCCCCTCCCAAATTATTTATTCTTT
>DAINRZ010000625.1:0-2486 GCA_036741575.1 Kapaibacterium sp. (SeqCode) | reverse complement strand
ATGCGGCTACGCTTGCTTCGGGGGCAAATACGAGCCTGATATCCGACAATACCTTAAATGAATAAAGCCAGTATTCCGCAGTATTATTAAAATACAGCACCCTGTTTAAAAGTTTGTTTTCTTTGTTGGCAGCCTGTGATATTTCATTTTTCTTATTGTTGATTTTTGCCTCGATAGTATCGTCAGGCATAGATTTATCGTACGAAGATTCTATCTCTGACGTTACGTTTTTCATACTGATAAGTATGCTGGCTGATAATCCAGGCAGCTTTACTTCATTATCCGTTCCATCTGCTAAATATCCTTTATCAATAAAATCGAGGCCCTTAATTTGCCCGGCCGTACCCACTACTACATGGTGGTTTGTCATAATCAGGCCGTCGGGGCTTACAAAAGCGCCCGAACCACCGTCTATCTGCACGGTTGACAGCCTGACATGGTCTATCCATTCTTTATCGGGCTTAAAATTGTACTTTTCTTTCAATTGTTCCAAAGGCAGACTGAAAAAAGTCCACATACCTTCTTCGGAAACAGATATGCCGGTATTAAGAAATAAAATTACTAATGCTAAAATGATTTTGTTTTGTAGATAACTGCGCCTTGATTCCAGATGCATAAATGATTCTCCAATATATTTATTTATAATTCTCAATAATTTCATCGAGCAGCCTTGCAAGTTTTCCGGCAGCCTCCCTGCGTTCGTAGCTTTTCACAATAGCAGTGTCGGGATTAAAAGAATGCGTGCCATTTTTCCAATCATTATAATAATTTAGGAAAATGTCGGCAATTTTTTCCGTTTCGCTTTGGTGTGCCACAAGGCCCGATGAAGTTTCTTCCATTAGCCCGGCAATTGCACTTTGCGGCGGCGCTATGGCCATTACCGGCCTGTTTACCCCAAGGTATTCATAAACTTTGCCCGGAACGATTTCTTGGCTCTCTTTCGATTCATCTACAATCAGGAGAAGGCAGTCGGAAGTCATCAGGTATTCGATACTTTTCTTGTGCGGAACATACGAAATTGTCTCGATTGATTGACTGAATGACGCATTTCGGAACATTTCCTCCACCTCGGCGCCAAACCTGCCGACAAACCTTAGAATAATCTCCGCGGGATTTACTTCTCCTCTTTTAATTAACAATTCCACCGCAGAAAATAAGCTCGATGGATTGCGCCTGCCATACAAAGAGCCTGAATATGTCAATGTAAATTTGCCGTTCCGTTTTCTTTCGATTTCGGGGAAATCCGCAGAATCGAATCCGTTGGGTACATGCCTGAATTTGCCCGCGCCGAGCGTAGGGTATTTCCCCAGGGCATCTTTGATAATGCCTTCCCAGGCGCATTCAACGGCGTCTGCTTTCGAAAACACCGAGTATTCCATTCGCCGGTCGATTGCAGCAGGGAGGAACCATCTTTTGGGGGTGGATATAAAACCGGTCCAAGGATCGCGGAAGCCGGCCACCCATGGTAATTTCAGTTTTCTGCCTGCATACCTGCCGATAAGCGAACAGGTGTATGGTGGCGATGAACTGTAAACAGCGTCGAACGAATACTTTTCGTGCAATTCTCTCACTGCCTTCCTTGCAGAGAGCAGCCAGCCGACTCTTGCATCGGGAATGAAAAATGTTGCCCTGATAAATTCGGCTGCTTTTTCCTTAAAACTTATCTTTTGGTTTTCCTTTTTTATCACATTGACATCGATGGCTTCGCCTTTTTTCCTTCCGGTCAGCAGGCGGTAAAAGTCGTAGGGTTCATAAATATGCGTCCTTTCTACAATTACACCCTCGGGTATTTCTTTCAACAGCGACTCGTCTCTTGCAGGGAACTGGCCGTTGGATACTGTTAGCACAACCGGTTGCCAGCCGTATTCCGGCAGGTATTTGACATGCTTCAGCACACGTTGCACTCCCGGCCCGCCCGAAGGAGGAAAATAATAGGCAACAATAAGAAGTTTTTTCATTAATTACAAATTTCATAAAACATATTATCACAAAATTAGCTAATACTAAGTTGCTTTCAAAAAGACAATATTGTCTTGTTCGCCTGCTTTTCGCTTAATTAACGTAAGGGCATGGCGCGCTGTGCCCTTGCAACCACATTGCCAGCTTATATTATCTTAAAAAATATTTGATTACAACTTGGTATAATATGCAGAAATTAATACATTCTTTTAAATGTACAATCCCGAAGCAGGCTTCTCGATACCAAACACGCAATGTGGGATCGAATCGCAAAAGCTGTAATTTATAAATATAATGTATTTTTCCGGGCCTATTTGCCGTTAGATGCTCTTACCAGAGCCAACTGCCAGGTAATTTTCATCCGGTATTACTTTGTAACGATTATTTTTGAGCTGATTCGCTCGCTTTTTTCGGTAGTAAGTACCAGGATATAAATCCCCGAAGGGAGTTCGTCGAATGGTATGTCGAAGTCATTGTTTCCCTTGCCCATGGTTGAGTTTTCTATAATACTGCTTATCTTTGCGCCT
>DAINRZ010000624.1:0-2487 GCA_036741575.1 Kapaibacterium sp. (SeqCode) | reverse complement strand
CAGATGAAAACGACCAGGAATATGCAAGCACAGGCTTGAACTTCAACGATGGCCGCTCTGGCCTGGTTGGCGGTAATTCTGTTGCGGCTATGGTCGGCGGCGACGCTGTCAAAGACTATAAGATCAACGGTTTGGACAGGACAAGGGTTCGCCTCGATGCAGGCGGTTCATTCAACAGGTCTGATATCACCGGCGACGGCTTCGTCAACGGTACCGACCGCCAGATTGTTGACAGGAACAACCAGAAAGTATCATCTCTGCTCGACGTTTTTGCATCTGGTGCACCGATGATAATGCAGCCATTCCAAAACGAAGAGATATTGCCCGAAGCGCCGGAAATTTCGATGCGGCTCTATAACCAGGCCCAGAAATATCTTGCCAATGGCGGCGAGAAGATTCATAACAGCCAGATAATCAAAGGCCTCGGCAATAAAATTCAGGGAGCACTGCAGTACAGGGTGAAAGGTATTACAAAACGCAGCGGCGGCAATATCGAAGTTGCATTGTTTATCAGGAACGAAGGCGCTGAAGTTTTTGCCCTCGGCAATTGTTCCTTCGGCGTACAGTACGATCCATCATCACTGATATTTACAGACATGGTCAAATCGGATGAAATCATCTGGAACGACAGGGAAGATATGGGATATGCTAAAACTTACTCAGGCCCGGGGCTCGAAACAAAAGAGCCAATACCAGCAGTTAAGACGGTCGAAATAGACTATGACGCATACACAGAACTTTTGGGCGCCAATGTCCCTAATGAGTTCTCTTACCTTGGCACTCTGAGGTTCAAGATACTTGCCGACAAAGATGTTTACGACTTTGAATGGCATCCCATTACTGTTGTACATGCTGTCGATGGCCGCGATGTTACCGGCGACGGAATATTCGAAGACTTCGACGATGTATTTGCACCCAAGATTGCAAACATAGTATTCCCGAACGGCGGCGAAAAATGGCGTGCCGGCAATGTATATGACATTAAATGGACACAGCCTACTGTTGACAAACCGGTTTATATCGACTATTCGACAGATAACGGCGCCACATGGAACAGAATTTCGCAGAGCACTGTTGCTCTTGCCAGCACAGAATTTACATGGAAGACACCCGGCATCAGCTCCTCGCAGTGCCTGGTGGCAATTATCGACGCCGAAACAGGCAAGATAATCGACCGCAGCGACGCCCCGTTTGCTATTATGCCTTCGAATGCTGCCATTACACGCCCGGCTTCGCAAGATCCGGTTTACAAAGGCAACACCGAAGACTTTATCAAATGGGTAGTCGATGAGCAGGCAAGCGTTAGGTTTGAATTTTCGCCCGACGGCAATTCCAACTGGATTAGCGTCAGCCAGGCAAAGATTAACACCAACGACGGCCAGTCCACATGGAAGATACCTGCAGTTAATTCGAAAAACGCTGTAGTCCGTATGGTTAATGCAGAAACAGGCGAAGTCATGGCAGTTTCCGAACCTTTCAGGATACTTGCCGGCAGCCTTTCTCTCGACAAGATCAGCCCCGACAACCAGGTGAAAATGGGCGAGAACAGGCCTATCAAATGGCTTTACGACAACGTAAGCAGGTTCGACCTCCAGTTTACTGATAACGGCGGCGCTTCGTGGACCGATATCCAGAAAGACGTACTGGCTTTGGCAAGCAAATTCGAATGGGTAATTCCTATGGTCGAAACAGGCAACGCCATTATCAGGGCTATCTGGAACCACGACCCGGATATGGAATACAGCCGTACACCTCAGTTCTCGATAGTTAAGGCTACCGGCGTAGAAGAACTCGAGAAACTCGGATACAAGCTCGAAGCCCCGGTTCCCAACCCATTCAGAACTACGGCACAGGTCAACTTCACTCTGCCAGTAAACTCCAATATCAGCATGGTATTGTTCAATGCGGCAGGCACAAAAGTGAAAGACCTTATCGACAGCAAGGATTATGCTATGGGCACACACCATATCACCGTCAGTTCCGATGGCCTTGCAGCCGGCATATATTATATCCGCCTTAATGTAGGTATATTCTCACTAACAAAGGAAATAGTACTCGTCAAGTAACAATACTCTACGGGTAATAAACCATAAAGGCTGCCTGCTTCATTGCGGGCAGCCTTTTTTTGCAATCTAAACTTATAAAGGAACAATTGAATTTTTTTTTAAACTTAAACCTGGATTGGATATCTATGTGCCGGCTTGCTTTCTTTGAAATGCAACTATTTTACATATAGTTGAATCATTTTGCCGATTAATGTGTTATTTCATATAGAATATGGTAAAATTGTTAGAATGTAACTTTGTTTGAGGCATTATGGGGATAGAAAAAAGTTTTTGAAATACCGCTGATAATCTTTCAGTAATTTAAGCAGGTTTTATCCAAACCGTTAAAAAATTCCGAGTATGTATGCTAATTTTTTATAATAAATTTTCGCTTTTTGAAGGATATGCGAAAAGGGCGCCTTTTTCCAAAAAATGAATCTGA
>DAINRZ010000623.1:0-2488 GCA_036741575.1 Kapaibacterium sp. (SeqCode) | reverse complement strand
TTGCCTGCCCTGCTGTGAATTTTCCAGCCAGCAGCGGCCATATTAACCGGAACTGCCACCAATGAAACAATTACAACAATTGAAGCCAGGTAGGCAGGTATCTGTTTCTTTTTCATCGACTCCGTCAGCCAGTCTATCAGCATGTAAGCCCCAAGGCCAATCCAGATACACCACACAAGGAAACTTCCGGCATAGAAATAGTCCCTTTCTCTGGGCTGCGGATTTTGCTGGTTCTGGGCCAAAGCCGTCAGTACGCCCATCAGGAGGAATAGAATCAGATAATTAAATCCGAGCTTTGGATCTTTCCAGAACTGGAAAAACAGCCCCAATAGCCCGAATAACAAAGGCAATGCAAAGAATTTGACAGGAAATTCAGAAGCATATCCTGATAAATAGTTAAATCCTTCAGTATTCCCGGCATTGAACCATGTCGCAGGAGCATCTTGCTCGTCGCTGGATCGCCCAACGAAATTCCAGAGGAAATACCTGATATACATGTGGTTTATCTGGTAGTCCCACATATATTTTATCTCGGGCCACATCGGGTTGCCCCATTTTTCAATTCTTTCTCCGTTCTTATCCCATTCAACTTTTGGTTGTTCCCATGGTCCGTAAACAAATTCGCCTTTTTCATCTTTTTTAAGGTATATTTCAATCTTTTCAGGATCGTTGTAATCGGTACGGCGGGGCCAAAGTACCTGCTTGCCGTATTGCTCCCTGCCCAGGTAACGTGTCAGCGCCTCGAAGCTTTTAGGTTCGTTCTCGTTCATCGGAGAATTAGCGTTTGAACGTAATATAATAGCAGTATAGGTAGTGTAACCGAAAATCATAAGGAACAATGATGATGCAATCAGGCCGATAAATGATTTCTTTTTATTGTAACCCCAGTAATAAACAGCGAATGCCAGGAATCCCGTTACAAGCAGCAAAAAGAATACACCGCCAAAACCGTTCGCCATTAATTTTGGAATAAACTGCACAACACCCTGGTACACGAAAAAGAACATTAATACAGAGATTACACCCATGACAAGGAATGATCCGATTTTAAACTCATATTTCCTGAAATAAACGAGGATTGCCACCGAATAAACAGCCAGGATAGCTAAAAGGTGTACGCCTGTAGAGAGGCCGATTAAATAGAAAATCAGGATCAAATACCTTTCGTTGCCGGGTTTGTCGGCCACTTCGTTCCAGCGCATCATCAAGTATAGAATCAGGCCTACAAAAAGTGTCGAAGAGGCATAAACTTCTGATTCGACTGAGTTAAACCAGAATGTATCGCTAAAGCCGAATGCAAGTGCGCCAACCAGGGCCGAACCATAAACTGCAAGTTCGTCGCCAAGCGTTTCGAGAGGATTTTGCCTGAGATTGGCAATGACTTTTACGATTATAAAGTATAATAACCAAATAGTTGCAGCTGCTGCAAATACGGAGAACATATTTAGCCGCCAGCCTTCGTCGCCAAAAGGCAATAGCAGGTAGAACAACCTGCCAAAAAACATAAACAGCGGAGAGCCGGGAGGATGGGGTACCTGCTGCCATACCGCCGATGCAGAAAACTCGCCGCAATCCCAGAAAGGAACTGTCGGCTGTACTGTCATCGTTAAAGTAATAAACGGAACGATAAATGCAAGGATTCCGAACCCCCAATACAAAGCCTTATTCTTCATTTTAATCGATTTATAATTAATTAAACAAAATTGTTATCTTTTATCGCAAAGTTGACGTTTTGCAAAAGATAAAATTAATAAAATTATCCAATATTATTGATATGATTTTTGGATAGCAATTATCGAATGACATTTAATATATCAGGGATTTAGATTATTTCCTGATATTTTCCCGTCTTTCATTAGTAATGTCCTGTGGCAGTTTGCAGCCACATCGGGGCTGTGGGTAGCCACAATAAGTGTCAGATCGTATTCTTCTTTCAGGCTAAGCAATAAGTCGAGCACAGCCTTCGAATTGCCAGAATCGAGATTACCGGTCGGTTCGTCTGCCAGCAGCATGGCAGGGTTGTTTATCAATGCTCGCGCAATTGCCACCCTTTGCTGCTCACCCCCCGAGAGCTCCATAGGCTTATGTTTTTCCCTTGTGTTAACTCCGACGACTTCCATCAGAGCAAGGGCCTTTTTCCTGGCATCACCAAAGCTATCGCCTGCTATCAGCGCAGGCATCATTACATTTTCCAGAGCGGTAAACTCAGGCATAAGGTGGTGAAACTGGAAAACAAATCCAATTGATTTATTCCTGAACAGCGCCAGTTTGTCTTCCTTCATTTCATTGAATTTGTAGGGATTGCCTTCAAAATAGAATATTATATCGCCTTTGTCGGGATTATCGAGCGAGCCAATTAAATGAAGCAAAGTGCTTTTGCCAACGCCCGAAGGGCCCATTATAGCCAGGAATTCCCCCCGCCCGATATCCATGGAAATCCCTTTCAGGACATGCGCATGTAGCCACGATTTTGTGTTATAAGATTTTT
>DAINRZ010000622.1:0-2490 GCA_036741575.1 Kapaibacterium sp. (SeqCode) | reverse complement strand
TGTGAAGCCTTTGTACTGCCTGTTAACCGGCGCAGGCTGGAACTCTTTGAAATTATTTGCTTATCGAGGCTGAATAGCTTATCCCTTAGTAATTTTTTTCTTTTCGCTACCCAAATATTATCTGAAAGCTTATCCTCGAAAACAAATGGTTCCTGTTGCTTCAAAGCTTCAATTTTATTTCTTTCCTTCAGAATACTAATTTCCAGTTCCCTGATTTCCTTTTTCAGGCTGTTTTCTTCAGCAATAATATCATTATACTCAGAAGGTTCGTCGGGGCATATTGTCTTCTGCAGAAGCGAAAGGTGCTCCAGGTCGTTAGCTTTGTATGTATTCTGGACTTTGTCCCAATGGTGCTCGAATAATTCCTTGTTCTCGGCGACATCGGGATGAAGAACTTTCACAAGTTTGCGGTAGATGCCGCTAACTGTAGTTTCCTGCCCGTTTGCCCCTGACAGTTTTTGAATCTTCTTAAATTGGGGAACCGAATACTTTGAATTAGTTTTTATAGTGAAATTAACATGTGTATTATTGCTTTTACCAACAAAACTGTTGAAATAGCCGCCTTTTAATTCTTCAATCTTTCGGAATTCGTTATCGACAGCTTTATTAACAAAATCGATGGTCAGCTCATTTATTTTATCGCCTCTTTTGCACCTGTTTTCGAGCATTTCGAGCCTGCGCTCAAGTTTGCCGGCTTTTCTGTCTTTATCTTCAATCAGGTATTCCAGGTCGCCGAATATACATTCATATTCATAGTTCAGCCTGGGTTGCAATTCATACTGCATATAGTGCCAGTCGCCAAGAATTGCCAGCAGTTCCTGCCTGCATTCGGCAAGTTTTTTCTTTAATCCGTCAATTAAATTGCTGTTGTCTCTTGTGTTCACAATTCTTCCCTGAAATCAAACATCTTGATTATTACTATTATCGTCGGATTTATTCAATACTGAAATCTCCTCCATTACTTCCAATGCATATCGCAAATGAGGGATAACTACCGAGCCGCCGATGACGAGGCCTATATTGAGGGCTTCTATAATTTCGCTTCTGGAGCAGCCTTGTTCGGCAGAGTGGATAATATGGTATGTAATACAATCATTGCAGCGCAGTACAACCGAGCCGCAAAGCCCCATTAATTCCTTGTATTTAGCCGGGATAGCCCCATCTTCGTATGCTTTGCCGTCCAGAGACAAGAACCTGTTGATGGGTAGGAAGTTTTCCCCGGAAATCCTAATATTGCCTTTTTCCCGCCTTTTATTGTAATCGTCAATTATTCCCATTAGCAATCGGTAAAATAAATAAACTCAGTAAAAATGACAATTTAACTAATAATATCATTATATCCAATTTAGGTGACGTACAGAAATAAAGTTTCATTATTCAATAATTCTTTTTTAATTTAATTATTTTATATTTATCTGTAATAGAATAATTATGACGGGGCAGCCAATGGCAGCTAAAATCTTGTATGTAGATGATGAAAAGGACCTCGAACTTTTGATTACTCAGAATTTTCGCAGGGAAATAAGAGATAATACTTATGAATTCCTTTTTGCACAGAATGGCGAAGAAGCAATTGCAATACTTGAAAACGACAACAATGTTACTATAGTCCTCTCGGATATTAATATGCCTGTTATGGACGGATTGACGCTGCTTGCTAGAATTAACGAACTAAAAAAACCTTCACTTAAAACAGTTATTATATCTGCTTACGGTGATATGGAAAACATCAGGACTGCAATGAACAGGGGCGCTTTCGATTTCCTTACAAAGCCAATTAATTTTGACGATTTGCAAATTACCATAGATAAAACTATCAGCGAAGCATTGTTCCTGCGGCGGTCAATCGAAGACCGTGAAAAGCTGATGCTTTTGGAAAGCGACCTCAATGTGGCAAGGAATATCCAAATGTCTATTATTCCAAAGGAATTTCCCATATCAGGCCACTTTGAAATCTATGCTTCGATGAACCCTGCCAGGCAAGTGGGAGGCGATTTTTACGATTTCTTTATGGTTAGCGATAAAAAGCTCGCAATCGTTATCGCAGATGTTTGCGACAAAGGCGTTTCTGCTGCTCTTTTTATGGCCGTAAGCAGGACAATCCTTAAAGCAATCGGCATAAAAGGCAATTCGGCAGGCGAATGCCTTACAGAGGCTAATGACCTGCTTTGCAACGAAAGCAAAGGCTCTTGTATGTTCGTTACAGTATTCTATGGTATTCTGGACCTTGAAACCGGTGCGTTCGATTATTCGAACGCCGGGCATAACCCCCCTTTGCTGTTAAAAAGCAATGGAAAGGTAATTGAGACCGAAACAACAGAGAATACAGTTCTCGGATACCTGGAAGGCCATAAATACAACGTACGGAGTATATTATTAGAAAAAGGGGATTTTCTATATACTTATACTGACGGCGTTACGGAAACCATGAATCCAAAAAGAGAACTTTACGGCCAGGAGAGGCTCGAAATCTTATTGTCCGGAATGGCG
>DAINRZ010000621.1:0-2493 GCA_036741575.1 Kapaibacterium sp. (SeqCode) | reverse complement strand
TCCGAAGACAAAAAAAATAAAGTGGTAATTATAAGCGGAAGAGATAAAAAATTTCTCGAAAGATGCCTTGGCAAAATCAACATCACTCTCGTTGCAGAACACGGTGTCTTTAAGAAAAACCTTAATAAGCATTGGGTAACTATGGATGGCGGAAACTTTGATAATTCGTGGAAAAAAGATATTATGCCTACACTATTTAAATACCGGTCAAGATGCAACGGCTCGTATGTGGAAGAAAAAGAAACCGCGCTTGTATGGCACTACCGCAATTCAGACCCCGATTTTGCATTCGTTAGGGCAAATGAATTGAAAGAAGAACTTAACGAAATGCTGATACATAATAAAAATTTACAGATACTCGAAGGTAATAAAATTGTTGAAATAAAAATTAACGGTTATGACAAAGGTACGGCAGCAGCACAATTCATGGAATCCGAGGATTACGACTTCGTTTTGGCAATAGGCGACGACAGTACCGATGAGGAACTTTTCAAAGCATTGCCCGAAGAATCTTACTCGATTAAAGTGGGGCTGGTGCAGTCAAATGCAAAATACAACCTTACTCACCAATATGAAGTTAATGAACTAATCGACAGGCTAATGGAATGAAGGATATCCACAAATATAATATGGGAGTAATCGGCAACTGTTCCTATATTGCTTATATAGACGACAATGCATGCGTAAAATGGATGTGCATGCCACGTTTCGACAGCAGTTTCGTTTTCGGTTCCCTGCTCGATGAAAAAAAAGGCGGTAAATTTTCTATTATGCCGGCAATGGAAAAATATTCTACCAAACAGTATTACATTGAAAATACAAATATCCTGTGTACAGAATTCACAGCTGCTGACGGCAAATTCAGGGTTATCGATTTTGCGCCCAGGTTTTTTCAGTTCGACAGGTATTTCAAGCCACAGATGCTTTGCCGGAAAATCGAAATTATCGAAGGAAGGCCGTTTATTAATATTGCGTGCCATCCCGTAGGAGAATACGGCAGAATTACACCGGAAGCCCTGATGGCCAGCAACCACATACGATACCTCAACCTTGAGAGTGTCGTCAGGCTTACAACAGATATACCGCTGAATTTTATAATAAACGAAACACCTTTTGTCTTATCCGAAAACAAATACCTTGTTTTTACTTATGGCGAACCGTTGGAAGCAAGCCTTCAGGAAACAACCGAGAGGTTCCTGGTCAAAACAGTTAATTACTGGGTTAACTGGGTCAAATCGACTTCGATACCAAAAATTTACCAAAAAGAAATGATCCGCTCGGCTTTAGTACTAAAACTTCATCAGTATGAGGATACAGGTGGAATTATTGCATCGGGCAGCACAAGCCTGCCCGAGGAAAATAATTCATCACGTAATTGGGACTACCGCTATTGCTGGATGCGCGACAGTTACTATACCCTTATGGCTTTCAACAGCCTGGGCCATTTCGAGGAATTAGAAAAATACTTTCATTATATCGAGAATATTATTCTGAACCAAGGTGAAAGAATACAGCCGCTTTATTCTATTACAACAAACAAATCGATAGAAGAAAAGATACTTGGCCTTGAAGGATACCTGTATAATAAACCCGTACGTATAGGCAACGACGCATATACACATATCCAGAACGACGTCTATGGCCAGCTCTTGGTAAGCTTGCTGCCTATCTACGCCGACAGGAGGCTGAGTGTGGAAACACTGCAGAAATCCCCCGATATAATAAAACTCCTGCTGGACAAAATTGAGATTTATATCGACGAACCCGATGCAGGTTTGTGGGAATTCAGGAATTTCAAACAGTATCACTGTTATACTTACCTTTTCCACTGGGCTGGTTGCATGGCTGCAATGAAAATTGCCCGTATTTTCAATGACTCTGCCATGGAAACGAAAGCAGTCGGATTGGCAAAAAAAGCTTCAAAGCAAATTGAAAAATGCTACAATCCGCAAAAGCAAGCATATACCCAGGCAATAGGAGTAGATAATCTCGACGCAAGCAGCATGCAACTGATAACTATGAATTACCTGGAATATAATTCCCCAAGAGCAAGAAAGCATTTAATAGCCCTCGAAAAAGAGCTAAAAGCTAAAAATGGTTTGTTTTATAGATACCGGCACGACGACGATTTCGGTAAGCCAAATAATACATTTTTAATTTGTTCATTCTGGTATATTGAATCTCTCGCCTGCCTGGGCAGGATAGACGAAGCAATAGAGCACTTCGACAACCTCATGGAGTATTCCAACCACTTAGGGCTGTTTAGCGAGGATGCAGGCCCCGACGGAAGCCAGTGGGGCAATTTCCCGCAAACATACAGTCATGTGGGGCTGATGAATGCTGTGTTCAGGATTGCCAGGAAACTGGATTCGCCGATATTTATATAGGCATACCGCCGGTTCCCTAAGAATAGATAATTCCGGAATATCTCTTTGGTTAATGTTTCAATAGGCATTACCAATTAACAATTACCGCCTTTGCCAGCTTTCTGCC
>DAINRZ010000620.1:0-2498 GCA_036741575.1 Kapaibacterium sp. (SeqCode) | reverse complement strand
ATACCCTGGGGCATGGCACAGAACAGGCCTTCCGGCGGCCAGGTAGGCTGTCAGCTTTGATGGGAATGAAAGCTTTACGACTTCGTCGTATCTGGTATCGAACCAATAAGGTAAATAAAGTATATCCGACTCGCTGAGAATACTAATGGATTCTTCCTGGCTGCGGTATCCCAGGAATTCAATATATCTTGCATTATGGCCTGATAAATCAGGCAGGTAATAAGACATTATCCTGACTATTACCCTTTTACCGTTAACCACCCAGCCGGCGCTGTCCAATGCCTCTAACAATGAGTTCCAAGCGTCTGTGGCATATATCTGGCCTGCAATCGCAATTATTAACTTCTCATTCCCGGTTTTTATCTCAGGGTATCTGATTATCGATTTATCTAAGCTTGGTATAACCGGAACTGTATCAGCCCCGTGCCTTTCTTTGTAAATTTTTGCCATATTAAACGAAGCAGCCGCCATCCTTCGGCTTTCGGCCATCGTTCTGCCAAATATTCTCATTATCCTGCCGAATGTAATCCAATCGATAGAATTTGCTCCGAGCCACCACTGAGGAGGGTCCCAAACCTGAGTATAAAGCGGAACGCCCAGCTTCCCGGAAACTCTCAAAGCTATCCTAATCATAGTCTGGCCCTGCAAAATGCACCATACTCTGTCGGCCTTTTGCCCCTTTCCAAATCTATGTATCCTGCGTACAATCCCGGGGATTTTAAACATCGACATGCAAAGTTCTTTCGTCAATGTTGCTAATTGGGATATAGCAGCAAAAAAAGCGCCGTACTTCTTAATTCCTGTAAGAATACCGGATTCATTTGGCTTTTCGCAATATTCCATCGGTATCCAGCCCAATTCAGGGCTGACAGGTGTGTGCTTTAGCTCAGGATTCACTACAATAAAAGCAGCAAGGGAGCCTTCGGGCAGGAAATTGCACAGCCTATCCGTAAACAAAGCGCCTGAAAAAGCTTTGCTAGGTGGTACATCAGTTATTAGCAATATTTTCAAAACCTGAACATTTGCCGATTTTTAACACATAAAAGTTTCAAAATAATTATTTTTAAGTAATTAACAATCAAGGAATTTTTCATAAAGGCCTACAAATTAGTTATTGTTAATTTTTCCATAATTGGTTTTTTTATTTATTAATTTTGCCTTAGAATTGTTGAATATTTTGGAAATTGTATGTCTCTAGCTAGAAGAATATTAGACTTCCTGACGCGGAAGTCGAAAGTGACGGAAGGTGGCGGCGAAGAAGCCGTCAAGAAGCAAATCGCTATGGGAAAGATGACCGCCCGCGATAGAATAAGGGCTATTCTCGACGAAAACACTTTTCATGAATATGACATGTTTGTCCAGCATAAATGCGAGGACTTCGGCATGGATAAGAAGGAACTTGCCGCCGATGGGGTGATAACCGGAACAGGCAATATCATGGGCCACCCGGTTTGTATTTATGCACAGGACTTTACTGTGGCAGGAGGCTCGCTTGGGCTGGCTCACGCCCGCAAGATTACCAAAATCATGGATCATGCAATTACTCTTGGCATTCCACTGATTGGCATAAACGATTCCGGCGGCGCCAGGATACAGGAAGGCGTCAATTCACTGGCCGGGTACGGCGAAATTTTTTTCCGTAATACAAGGGCATCAGGTGTAATCCCCCAAATATCTATAATCGTCGGCCCCTGTGCCGGAGGCGCTGTTTATTCGCCTGCGCTGACCGACTTCGTGTTCGTGGTGGATAACATATCCAAAATGTTTATTACTGGCCCCGAGGTTGTAAAAACAGTACTGGGTGAGGAGATTACAATGGAGGAACTCGGCGGCGCCCGTGTGCAGGCCGAAATATCGGGCAATGCCCATTTCTACGCTCACAATGAACTGGAATGCTACGAACAGGTGAAAAGGCTCGTTACATATATCCCCTGGAATAACCGTAAAAAGCCCGATCCATTCCCACCGGCCCCACCAAAACCTCAGTACAGGATTGAAAACGTAATGCCCTCAGAACCTACACAGCCCTATGATGTCAGGGACGTTATCAGGTCTTTTGCCGACGATTCGGAGTTCTTTGAAGTGCAGGAGCTTTGGGCAGCCAATATTGTTATCGGTTTTTTACGCCTCAATGGGAATACCATGGGGGTTGTTGCCAACCAGCCGCTTGTGCTTGCTGGTGTTCTCGATGTCGATTCATCCGACAAAGCAGCTCGTTTCATCAGGTTCTGCGATTCGTTCAACATACCCCTGGTTACTCTGGTGGACTTGCCCGGCTATCTGCCCGGTGCCGACCAGGAACACGCAGGCGTTATTCGCCACGGAGCAAAGGTGCTTTATGCTTACAGCGAGGCGACTGTGCCTAAGATTACCGTAATACTGCGCAAGGCATACGGTGGCGGCTATATTGCTATGTGTTCGCGCCATCTGGGCGCCGATTTCGTGTTTGCATGGCCTACGGCAGAAATTGCCGTTATGGGCCCGCTGGGCGCGGCTAA
>DAINRZ010000619.1:0-2501 GCA_036741575.1 Kapaibacterium sp. (SeqCode) | reverse complement strand
TATTAAGTAAAAAAACTAAATAAGGATTGGAAATGAAAGAAGAGAAATCAAATACATCGAGAAGGGACTTTCTGAAAAGAAGCGGTTTTGTACTGGGAATATCGGTCACGGCTTCGGCGCTGCCGTTGTTTGTTACTTCCTGCGAGCAGGACGAAGACCCGATACCAGCCCCGCCGCTTTCTACAGTTGACCTAAAAATAGGTGATTACCCTGACCTTGCTAATCCCGGCGGGGCTATTAAGCTGATTATCAAAGGCAAGAACCAGAATAATCCCTTTGTTATAATAAGAAAAGACGCAGATAATTTTCTGGTTTACGACTCGTATTGCCCCCACGGTATGGGAGCCACAATAAGCCTGCCCGAATCGGGCGGCGATAAAATGAAATGCCCTTTGCACGGAGCAGTATTTTCCGTCGTGGACGGCAGCCTTGCAGAAAATCCCGTTGGGGGGTGGAGCGGCGCTCCGCTGAAGAGTTTCAAAAGCACTTTTGATAAAGCAAGAAATGTTTTACAACTTGAAATCTGAAAGTAAATGCCGATAATATATTATTGGTTTAATTGTTTTAATTATAAATATTTTAGTTGGAGGAAAAGATGACTAAAAAGCAAATTTCGGCTCTACTGATTATGTCGGTATTATTCTCAGTAGTATTGTTGCTTCCGGGCACAAATTCAAAAGCTGACGAAACACTTAACGGAAAAGATATATACCTTGCCAAGAAATGCAATATGTGCCACCCGGCAACCACTCAGGGTATCGAATCCAAAAAGAAAGATACCCCCGATTTTGGTACTGCCAAGCTCCAGGGCGATGCTGCTTTCATTAAACAATACATGAATAAGGAAGTTGAATTAAACGGCAAAAAACACCCTGTAGCATTCAAAGGCGAGCCGGCCGAACTCGATGCATTGATAAGCTGGCTGATTGAAATATCCCCGAAACCTGAAGAAGGCAAATAGCCTCTAATGCAGGTTATTTAGTGTTGTTTCAATAAAATGGTATTAAAAATGTCTAAAATCAGGTTTCTGGTTCTGATATTGTCGGCCTTTTCGAGTGTTTATGCCCAAACAAACGACGATTGCTTAGGCTGCCACAATGATAAAGAGCTGACTATGGAGAAAAATCGCCGGACAGTATCATTATACGTCAATCCGGCCGTATTCAATAATTCTACTCATGGCAGGCAAGCGTGTATTAAGTGCCACGAGGGATTCGACATGAACGAAATCCCCCACAAGGCAAAAATTACGCCGATTAACTGCCAGTCGTGCCACAAAGATGCTGCAAGCAAGCATTTCTTTCATCCCCAGATGGGAAAGGCAAATGCGCTTACCGGCTCGATGGACGTTAACTGCAAAAACTGCCATGGATATCATAATGTTGAATCGCCAAAGAAAATGAATGCAAAATTTAATTTTGCCAACCTGACGGAATCCTGCGGCAATTGCCATAAGAAAGAAAGAGCAGAACATATCGGTTCGGTTCATTTCCTCGAAGGTATAAATAAACACAGGAATACGCCAAATTGCATTTTCTGCCATTCGAAACCGATTACAAAAGGCGCAAAATTAAGCCCGACGCAGTTGAAAATTAACCAGCAGGAATTGTGCCTTTCGTGCCATATAAAAGAAACAACATCGCCACAATCAGCATTTGCAAAAACTCTGATCAACTTTAGCAAGAGCGTCCACGGGGCTGCGATTCTTCGCGGCAACCAGGACGCTCCAAGTTGTATTGATTGCCATGGCACTCATAACCTGAAAAAGGCTAATGCCCCCGATTCGAAAATAAACAAGCAAAATGTGGCCAAGATATGCGGCACATGCCATATCGCCATAACTCAGGAATATAACAGCAGCATACACGGTATTTCGCTGCAAAAAGGGATTACCGAAGCACCTTCGTGCACACACTGCCAC
The DNA here is from genome assembly GCA_036741575.1 of Kapaibacterium sp. (SeqCode). Taxonomy (GTDB): domain Bacteria; phylum Bacteroidota; class Ignavibacteria; order Kapaibacteriales; family UBA2268; genus DAINRZ01. Next base: position 580 of record DAINRZ010000619.1, on the reverse strand, counting down.
GGAGAGCATAATATCCAGCAGGTCGACGCCATACCCGACAGGGTGTTTATGGATAACCATATCAAGAGGCTGACTGTTGTAGAAAATAAAATGGTTTATTGCGTTGAATGCCACAGCGATGAAAACCTATCGAAAAAATTTGGGATTAGTACTATTGCAGTAGCACACGACTGGCTGCCCAACCTGGTCAGCCACCATGAAACAGTTAGGTGTATCGACTGCCATTCATCATATTTGCCGCCAAACCTCTCACACAATATATTACCCCCTGATAAGACCGTAAAAAAATGCGAAGAATGCCATGCTCAGAACTCTATTCTGATGACCAAATTATATAAGCACGAGAAAAAACTTTCCAAGGAGAAGTTTGGCTTTATTAACGGCACAATTCTAAGCAATGCATATGTTATCGGCACAACCCGCAACGTGTTGCTCGATTCGCTGAGCGGCATTGTATTCGGTGTCGTTATCGTATTCCTCGGTTTACACGGTTTTATGAGATGGTATTTTAAAAAAGGGAGCAAAAATTAGATGGAAAAAAAGATTTACCTTTATCCTCTATGGCTGCGTATTTGGCATA
>DAINRZ010000618.1:0-2503 GCA_036741575.1 Kapaibacterium sp. (SeqCode) | reverse complement strand
TAATGATATTCCCAAGAGTATTGCTTTCGAGATTGATATGTTTGCTAACGACAGCAAGCAGATAGAAAGCATGAACGACCCAAACGGCAACCACATAGCAATTCAGTCGAAAGGGGCCCAGCCAAATAGCGCTGTTCACGATTCGCAATCGAACCTTGGACTTAGCACGGAAATACCTTTAATAAAATCTAACGGCAGTATTTACCATTGCAGGATCGATTACAATCAAATACCCGGCAGTCTAAGGTTCTTTGTCGATTCGACCGGCGAATTCCTTAAGCCATCAATAGAATTGTCAGGATTCGATTTATCGAAGTATATTGATTTCGAGCAGAATGAATGGGCAATTGCCGGATTTACATCGGCTACCGGAACATCTGCCCAAACGCATGATATCGTTTATTGGAATATGTGCCCGTTCCATACGGATGCTGAGTTTATCGAATCGCATGTTTCTTATAATGAAAATGAGAACTCCCCGATAACCATTACCGGCAGCGGCGGCAATGTGCGGTTTGTATTCGGCAGCTGGCAGGATGAGTTGTATAGTATCAGGATTTATAATTTACTCGGCAACTGTGTCTATAGCACAAGCAATGCCGGTTCCGGCTTTGGCCTTGCCCTGCCCGGCGGACTGTATATTTATACCGTAACGGCAGGCAGTAAAAACTATAACGGCAGGTTCCTGGTTTATTGAAATGAAATTTATTTAGTTTATCTTCAGATATAAATTAATTGTTTTATAATTCAAAAGAATTCAAAAATTTGGACAATGGAGCTTTTTCTACAAGGCTTAGTTTCTTTCGAATATTGAATCTGTGAGTATCCACCGTTCTCGGGCTGATGCTCAAAATAGCCGATATTGCCTTGCTGCTTAGCCTTAGCTTAATTAAAGAGCATATTCTAAGTTCCATTGTTGTTAAATCCCGGCTCAATGATAACAAGTTTTTTAAGAAATTAGGATTGACTGTTTCAAATTGGCTTTTGAAAGTATCCCATACAGATTCATTGTTCAGATTGCTTTCAATTGAACTAATAATCTCTCCTGACATTCTGCCAATATCTACTTGAATTTCGCTGGATATGGAAGCAACCAGTTTTTTTAGTTGTATCAGGCAGTTTTGTTTATCGGTCAGTATTAAGGCAAGCCTGGTAAGCTCTCTGGTTTTCTCCTCCAATTCTCTTTGAAGTAATAGCTTGTTTTCTTCTGCCAATTGTTTTTCACGTTCGAGAGTTTCTTTCAATATTTTGTTTAGGCTTTCTATCTGCTGCTCTTTGTTTTTCCGGTCAGTAATATCAATTGCAGTACCCATTGCGATAAAATCTTCCCTCATGGGGTCGAATATATAGCTAAAAGTTGAGTAAACCCAAATCCAATTACCATCTTTTTTTTTCATTTTATAAATCTTGGAGACGTTATTGTTTTCCGGCGAAATACCTTCCTTGTCGTAATGACCAACAATACTTATTTCCTGTACACCCGAAAAATCAAATAACATGCTTCTTTCTTCGGTTGTCATAGAAACCCATTCTTCGGATGTGTATCCAGAAACTTTGAAACACTCCTTATTTACCCACAAACAAGAATCTGAATCATTGAGAAAAACAACCATGGGAATTGAGTCGAGGATAGTTTTCCAATAAACCTCTGTTGAATCTATCTTGTAATTGCGAGCATCCTGGTTTAAAAGCTTTTCTTTTCTTTGTGCTTGTACTTCAACCATGCCATTTAAGAAATTAATAATTTCAATCAGCTCGTTTTTTGAGAGTTCGGAATAGTCCATAGCATCGAAGAAATCTTATCAAAACAACATTTTATTAATATTTATTATTAATATAAGGATAAATTGGGAAAATATATATGTTTAAATCAAATTTCATATAACCTAAGAAAATATGTGACCTGTATGTTTTTATGAATTATTAGCGTTGCACATATAGTGGATTTTCTATGTTAGCCAAAAATCTAAGTATTTTATACGTAGTGGAAATAACCAATTCATTATCTATTTTTGAGATGTTAGATTTATATAATATATCGTGATTTAGTATTATCATTATGAGACGCAATATTTCGATAAATGTTGACAATCGGGTAATCGAAGGCGTAATCTGTTTGCTCGAAGAATCGCATCTTGGCCTGCTATTAACCAATCCTGAAATTGAATTGATTGACTATTCAAATCCAATACCACGTATTTACAGGCAATCAGAGCGTTATTTGGATACGAACGGCGAAATTACTGACTATTGCTTTCTGACTGCAGCAAAATCTTTAATATCGTTATATACCAGCTATCAGTTTATAAAAGAAAACATGAGAATAGTTCAGAGATCTATAGTTGAATTTAGGTAATTAGTTAATGCACGGCCTTCGAAAATGCAATATCCCCAAAGGTTTATGTCGTATGAAAAAACAGAAAGCAAAAAAAAGTTTGGAATCAATGAAGTTAAGTTTAATAATTATAAGGATTTTCTGGAGAAAATTAAATTCATTTTAATA
>DAINRZ010000617.1:0-2505 GCA_036741575.1 Kapaibacterium sp. (SeqCode) | reverse complement strand
AAATAATTTATTGACCTCTTGAAAATAATTCCAACTAAAATTTGGAAAATTCCACTCTTTTCTTTCAATTGTTTAATATAGTGAAAGATGATGCGCTAAAGAAAAAGAAAGAGAGCAATAATTGAAAATACTTAAATTTATTATATCCTATTTTGTTGCTTTGTTACTTCTTTACGTAACAAGTATTCTGGAAGGATTAATATTCTCAGATTTAAGTTTTGAAGATTTGATGTTACTATTTTTATCGAAAGACTTTAGAACTTATTATTTCATTGCGCTTATTTTCGTTGCTCCGGCAATATACCAGAGAATAAGCAAAAAAGAAAAAATGAAAAAGGATAAAGATTTGAAGTTATCCTAAAATTATTAAAGTGTAGAGGCTGCCCCGATTGAACAGCCTCTATACTGTATTTTATCCTTATCTGGGCCCCAGCATTTCTGCAGGTTTCACTTTTGCGTCGAAGTCCTCTGCAGTCATCAGGCCCAACTCGACTGCTGCCGCTTTAAGCGAAGTATTATTATGATGCGCATGTTTTGCAATCTTAGCTGCATTGTCGTATCCGATATGCGGATTGAGCGCCGTTACGAGCATTAGCGTATTATTCATATAATAATCCAGCTTTTCTTTTATCGGCTCGATACCAACGGCGCAATGCTCCTCGAACATGCGGCAGGTGTCTGCCAGCAGTCGCGAGCTTTGCAGGAAGTTATAGATAATAACCGGCTTGAATACATTAAGCTCGAAATTGCCCGATGCACCTCCAAAGTTAATCGTGGCATCGTTGCCGAATACCTGAGTTGCAACCATCGTCATGGCTTCCGACTGTGTGGGATTAACCTTGCCGGGCATTATCGACGAACCCGGCTCGTTTTCAGGTATTGCCAGCTCGCCCAGGCCGCAGCGGGGGCCAGAAGCCATCCAGCGAATATCATTGGCAAATTTCATGAGCGAGGCAGCCAGCGTTTTAAGTGCTCCGTGTGCAAAAACAAGAGCGTCGTGAGTGGCAAGAGCCTCGAATTTATTGGGTGCTGTAACGAAAGGCAGCCCTGTAAGTTCGGCTATCTTTGCGGCAACCTTTACGGCAAAGTCCGGATGAGTGTTCAGCCCGGTTCCTACTGCTGTCCCGCCGAGGGCAATTTCGTAAAGCCCCGGCAATACGAGCTTTATTCTCTGCATTGCCATATCGAGCATCTGCACATAACCGGAAAATTCCTGTCCTAAGGTAATCGGCACGGCATCCATCAGGTGAGTCCTGCCGCTTTTGATTAAATCTTTAAATTCATTTGCTTTTTTGTCCAGGGTATCGCGCAGCTTTTTGACTGCCGGAAGCAGCCTGTTGTTCAGGTCTTCGGCAGCTGCAATATGCATTGCCGTGGGGAAAGTATCGTTGGAGCTCTGCGATTTATTGACATCGTCGTTGGGGTGAACAGGCTTCTTGCTGCCCAACACTCCGCCGGCCATTTCGATTGCCCTGTTGGAAATAACTTCGTTGGAATTCATATTCGACTGGGTGCCCGAGCCTGTCTGCCAGATAGAAAGCGGGAAATGCGCATCGAGCTTGCCTTCAATTACTTCGTCGGCAGCCCGGACAATCAGGTCGCATTTTTCCTGCGGCAGTTTGCCCAATTCGGTATTCACTATAGCAGATGCCTTTTTCAGGATACCCATCCCGCGGATAACCTCGCGTGGCATTTTTTCCCAGCCAATATCAAAATGAATTAAAGAGCGGGCAGACTGTGCCCCCCAGTAAACCTCCGACGGAACTTCGATTTCGCCCATCGAGTCTTTTTCGATCCTTGTACTCATTTACACAACCCTGTAAAATTTGTAAAAACATTTAATTGTTGATTTATTGCGATTATCAGCATTACCATTTCAATACCCCGGCTGGTCAATATATTGTTCCAGCGAAGATGTGCCGGTGTTCCCTTTCTCATAAGGCCTGATTAAGTTTTCCACATATTTTCCGATTATGTCGAATTCCAGGTTTACATCGTCCGATGGCTTCATAGCCGCCAGAATAGTATTTGCCCATGTGTGCGGTATTATTGATACTGTGAAGGCGCTTCCATTTACCTTTGCAACGGTAAGACTGACCCCGTTAATACAAATAGAGCCTTGCGCAACAAGCCATTTTTTATATTCAGCCGGATACCTTATTATAATATTTATACCTGTTTTTTCTTTGATTACCGACTGCACCTGGCCCATGCAGTCCACATGGCCCTGCACTATATGCCCGCCAAGCCTGCCGTCGGCCCGGAGCGCCCGTTCCAGGTTTACTTTTGTGCCTGGCTTGATATGCCTTAACGTGGTTTTCCGAAGTGTTTCTTCAATAGCTTCGACTTCGAAATTCTTACCCCCAACTGCTACAACAGTCTGGCATACCCCGTTAATAGCCACTGAATCGTCAATTTTAAGGCCATCCATAATCTTATCGGCTGCAACGGCAATCCTTACACCTCCGCCACGCGGCGTTGCCGATTGAATTGTCCCAATTTCTT
>DAINRZ010000616.1:0-2509 GCA_036741575.1 Kapaibacterium sp. (SeqCode) | reverse complement strand
ACTGAATCTACCATCTGTAATCGACCTGCCGTTCGGCCATTCAAATGATAATGTCACACTACCAATCGGCGCTATGGCCCAACTGGACACAGAAACAAAGTCCCTGAAAATTCTGGAGATACCTGTGAGCTGATGAATTATTTGTTAATAATTATCATTTTTGAAACAGTATCATTGCCGCTGGTAAATCTGCAGACATAAGCCCCTTGCGGGTATTCTGCCCCGTACCACTTAAATGAGTGCTCGCCGGCCTCCAGCCGTGAATCGCAGATATTAGCAATCCTGTTGCCCAGCATATCGAATACTTCAAGCCTTACATTTTTACCGCTATTTAGGTTGAAACTAATGTTCACATTATCTGAAGCAGGGTTTGGTGTAATTTGTAATATTTGTTCCCCGGCAATATCGTCGTTTACTTTGGCTTTCAGCCATTTTGGTATTTTCATTGCCGGATCACCCAGCAATGTATATTGCCGGATAGATTCTTTATCCAAAATATCATATAATATCTGCTTGGCATTCAATGTAATATCCCCAATTCTAACATCAGGGCTGTTTATTGACAAATCCAGGAATTTTTTTATAACGTAATTCCCTGTACTTACCCAGGTTATACCCGATGAGATAAACCCGGCTGCCAACCCGCTGCCTTTCATGGCCATAAGACTTTCTACCAACGACGGCCTGTACGGGTTGTCGAATGACTGGTTGCACGACATTGCCGTAAAAATGGCCGGCCAGCATGTAATGACATTAGCTGCTATATCAAGCGTATCGAGAATACGGGCATGCCCCCAAAGATATGGGTTAGCGTGCATCATACCCACTAGATATAATGTTCCTTTATTAAATAATTCAATGAAGTCTTGTTTATTGCCCGAATATTCCGTCCCATGCCTGAAAAACAGCCTTTCTGCCCTAAGATATGGTGGGATAACCGTATTTATTATACTTGAGCTTAGATCTTCAAAAATCACATCGGTACTGTCTGCAAAAAACAGGAAATCATTTTGATAACCTACCGTAGATTCGAGTTTATCGAATGCAATTATTTTATCGGACATGTTTTTCAGTTCTTCGGCGTTTCTGAAAGGCAGCCTGCCAAGGGCAACATCCGGTATAATATCGTTTTGGTTTTTGTTAATGGCATAGTATTCATCAACAATGACTGAATCTTCTAATAGTTCCTTCACTTTGATTACCGGTATGATGTTCACCCCGCCGGCAAGCAGAATATAGCGCGGCGCCGGTTTCTTCCAATAAGTTAGTGCATAGCTGATAAAATCCCTGATAGATTCAGCCATATTTTCGTTCGGGAATTCTGCCTGAATTTTCTCAAGAGTACCAAGCCTGATAGTAAACCCGTCTCCCATCCTGTGGACAAATAAATCCTCGAGCCCCTGGGCATATTCAAGAGAAGCAATAAAAATATAATCTGCCTGGTTTGTTGAGTCTCGCAGCCCGGCAAATAGGTTGCCTGTCAATAAAATTGAAACGACGGCTGCAATTGCCGTTAACTTCCGAAAAGACATAAATACCTCTTGTATAATAATTTAACAACCTGAACTATTGTGTTGTTATTATTATGTAGAAATACCCTATAGCACCCTGATTATTTAATAAAAAAAATATAAACGGGGGAGGGGTGGGGTTATTGTAGGGGGAAAGGAAAATGTTAAAACGTTGAAAACATCACATCTGATTTGTGAAAGTAAAGTATATTGTATTATATTTACATTGTTTAAAAAGTAGAATTAAGTTATTAGTATTTTGTTCTTGTTTTAATATTTAAGTAATATGTCTAAAGATTTTTTCAATAAAGGGTATGACAGAAACACAAAAACAAAATTAAATATCTTTGATAAATATTTCAATGAGGCTTTTCCAGTTTTTGTGCACTCTCCGAATGTTAAGGAGATTTTTATCTGCGATTTTTTTGCTGGTCAAGGAAAAGACGAACAAGGTAATTTTGGTACATCTCTAAATATTCTTGATTCAATAAAAAAACATTGTGTAAATATTGTAAAAAATAGTAAAAAGGTATTACTAATACTTAATGACAAGAATTATAGCAGTATTCTACAAAAGAATGTTACTGAATACTTAGAAAATTGCAAAACAAATTGCAAAGTTGAAAAATGCATTTTTTCATTAAATGAAAGTATATTTATTAGAGAAAATGATTTTAATGAGTATTTCTTAAAAGTCCATGATATCCTGATAATGCAAAAGTACAGTTCGAAAATAATTTTTATAGATCCTTTTGGTATTGAAATAAATGATGAAATTTTCTTGAAATTAGTTAATTTACCTAAAACAGATTTCATTTGTTTTATACCTTCATCATTTCCATATAGGTTTGAAACTCTGAATATTTATAATATTGACTTTAAAAATACTCCATTTAATCTTTGCCATAAAATGATTGCCAAGCATTTTGAAGACAGGATACCACCTATAAAGCACCAGATGAAATCGGACAAAAGGATGTGTAAATTTGTATAATTAA
>DAINRZ010000615.1:0-2524 GCA_036741575.1 Kapaibacterium sp. (SeqCode) | reverse complement strand
AAGCATAGGTTTGGAGGGTGTTCCGCTGATAATTTCATTCCTGCTGTTTTGCGCATTAATTAACCTGTTTATTGCAAGCGCTTCGGCTAAGTGGGCAATACTATCGGCTGTATTTGTGCCGATGTTTATGCTGATGGGCATTTCACCCGAAACGACCCAGGTAGTTTACCGCGTTGGTGATTCTGTATCAAATATAGTAACGCCGCTGCTGCCTTATTTCCCGATTGTACTGGCTGTGGCAAAGCAGTATTCGCCTGAGATAACTCTCGGCAAATTCATTTCGCTGCTGGCTCCTTACTCTATTGCGTTGTTTATAGTATGGGGGATATTCCTTGTGGCCTGGCTGCTGTTCGAAATTCCGCTCGGGCCTGGTTCAAGCCAGTATTACCAATTAATCAAGTAGATAAATATGAGAAGTTTATTGTTGATATTAGCTGTTTGTTTGCTTCCGTCAGGGCTTTTTTCCCAACATTCTGGTAAAATGGAAATTCCTGATTCACTAAGTAACTCTGCTGAATTTAGCCATATCGGAGAAAATTCAAACTCCGGATTGAATAAACTTGTTTTCGGCTACCACCCTTACTGGGCTGCCAAGGATGCATACAAAAGCTACGATTACAGTGCATTGACTCATCTGGCCTATTTCAGTTACGAAATCGATACCGCTACAGGCGGATGTGCTACCATGCATGGTTGGGATACTACACCGCTTATTGAATATGCCCACGAGAGAAACGTAAAAGTAATTTTAACTGTTACAAACTTCGGTACTGCAAAGAATAATGCTTTCCTCGGTGATACCAACAAGCAAAACAGGTTTATCTCCGATGTCATTAAAGTAATAAAACAAAGAAACGGCGACGGCATTAATATTGATTTCGAAAGCGTTGGCTCATCGCAAAAAGCCAGATTTGTAACATTTATGAAGAACCTCTACGGTAAAATGAAAGTTGAAATTCCAGGCTCGGAAGTATCGGTAGCATCGCCGGCTGTTAACTGGTCCGAGGCATGGGATATACCGGGCGTGGGGCAATGGGTGGACTATTTCATGATAATGTGTTACGACTACTATTGGCCGGGCGCCCCAAATGCTGGGCCTGTAGCTCCGCTCCATGGCGGTTCGTATAATGTTGCCACGACTATCGATTATTACCTCGGAAAAAACGTGAAACCGGATAAAATTCTGCTCGGAGTGCCCTGGTATGGAGTTATCTGGCAGGTGGCAGGCGAAGCTAAAAATGCTAAAACTCTGAAAGAAGGATTATCTTACACTTACAACAGCATGAAGAAGTACGCTGCCGACTATGGCAGGATTTTCGACGAGCAGTATAAATGCCCCTGGTTCAGGTATGTGGAAAACGATACCTTTTACCAGGGCTGGTACGACGATTCGCTGAGCCTGGCGCTGAAATACAGCCTGGCGAACGAGAAAGGCCTGCTGGGTATAGGCATCTGGGCAATTAACTATGCAAACGGCAGCAGCGAAATATGGGAAGGCATAAAGCAGGCTTTTGGCCAACCTGTCAGCGTAAGGGCAGAACTGCCATTGAAGCAGGGCAGGATAATAGTAACAGATGGAATTTTTACATATTATCCCGAAGCTCAGGGCGATTACACAGTTGAAATATTTGATTTAATGGGTAATACCATATTATCCCGAAGCCATTCCGGGGTATATACGGAATACATCAATAGCTATCCGGGAAGCATTTATTTTTGCAGGATTACCCGAGGGAATGAGACCAGACTGTACAGGTTTGTTGTGTTTTAGCTGAGGCTTTCATTTTTCTTTGAATTACATTTTCAAAAGATAACTAAAAAGGTAGAGATACTAATGATTTGAAATATGTAACTTTTTCTTACTTATTATTGTCATAGTAATAAATGTAAAACACTTAGCAAAAGTTTTGTGAAATTACCCTTGATAATATTAATTATTATTAATGCAGCAATAAGTTGCAAAGAATCTGCCAGGGAATACCCGTCTTATCCAGAACCCGAAAGACTAAGTATTAATGATTCAACTATCGAGAACTATGATTACTACATGTTTTATGGCAAGCCAATAATTGATTTAGTCAAATTTATTAAAGAAGAGCCAATAGATACCTTTATCTGTAAATTGAATCCTAATTTAATCAAGGTTGAATTTTGGTATTCTAAAAAAATTTCCATATATCTTTATGCAATTATCGATAGTATAAGCCCATGTTATAAAAGTGATGATATGAATATATTAGATGCCGTAAAGGAGAAAATCTATGAGCTTTATGTATTAAGGGGTTCCTTAAGGCAATTCCCTAATTTTGACTTAGTTAATCCAGCAGATGTAATTTTTGTTTATAAAATTACTGACATAATTATCAGAAAGGTATTTGGGGATAAACATTCTATATGGAACAAGTACTTAGACGATAACTATAATGAAACAATATCAAAATACAAGTATATATTCCAAATATTAACTGGCAAATTAAAATCACATTTTATTTATTCCAATGTCAGAAATAGTTATATTTATATA
>DAINRZ010000614.1:0-2529 GCA_036741575.1 Kapaibacterium sp. (SeqCode) | reverse complement strand
GCATTGGGTTTAATAGGAAGAGGGTCGGTATTATCTGCAAAACCGCAGTATTCCAACCTGACAGGCAACAGGTGCATAGCATGCCATACTAATCCGCAAGGTTCCGGCCTGAGGAATCCTTTAGGTTCGTACTCGAGAAACCAATCTAGTATATTTAACCTAACAGATACCGGCATAGGTAATTTTTTAAAGGAAATGGGTTCCTATAATTCTTTTGAGGATGAAATGATAGTATGGGGATTAGATTATCGGCTTCAATCTGCAAAAATCGGCCCCGATGAAAGAAAACTATTTGGAATGCAAATAGCCCCATATTTATCAATAAAACCCTTTAGTTGGTTATGGTTACAGGGCAGCTATAATATTGTTGAACCTCTTTACGAAGCCCAGAAGTCTTTTACGGTTAGTGTATCTATTAAACCATCATTTGAATACCCGGAACTAAGGTTTGGATTTATAAAGCCATCGTTAGGCAATCTATTCGACGATCATACTTTGTTTATCAGGCAGGTAACGGATGAATATTTCGCTTACCAGGTGCTACCGCCGGATTATGCCGAATTGGGGGCAGAATTAAGCTATGATTATTTTAAATGGCTTAATGTCACTGCAGGTATTTTCAAATCGGAATCGATGAACGTGATTGCATTGCCTGATGAAAATTTTGCTAATGTCAACATAGTCGGTAAGAATGAATTATTTAAACTTATCCGGGTAGCATTAATGCCACGGTTTTTTGAAAACTATCTGAATACTCATTTTGGCGGGGCCTATTACTTTGCAGACGATTACAGTATTTCAGACTTGTTTTTTCATCTTGGCCTTACAGATGATATCTCGTTCATAGCAGAATATGTAATGACAAATAAAAAAGGTATGAGGGAATCGGGTAATTTCCTTATGGAAGGAATGTACCAGTTTATGCCTTCACTGATGGGTTACATCAGGTATGAAACGGCGCACACGAAAGAACTTTCCCAGAAAGCTGAATTCAATGCCGTAAGATACACAATTGGATTGAATGTTTTCCTGTTGCCGTTTATCGAGTTTAGGCCCGAATACAGAATACTTGAGAGGAATAACGGGAAAGTATCCCTTTCCGACTGGGCGGCACAGTTACATGTTTATTATTAATTTTGAGGAAAAGTGAAATGAAATGGAATATATTCAGCATCATAGCATTCGTATTAATCGTGCCTCTTATTGTTAAATGGTATGCCGACAGTAGCGATTATGGGCAATCCCTTATCTACAGCAGAGATTCGAAAACAATAGAAACAAAAAGTTACGACGATTTGCTTGGGACAGAGGTAACCGAGATGAAGACTGAAGAAGGATTCTGGCTTGGCCTGCTTCCGGCAACAGACCAAGTTTCCCTGAAGGCTATGATAGCAGTAGTTCCTTTGGGGGGGATACTATTTGCCGCCGGCGCTTTCGGATTGTTTATGCATATAAGGAAAAGAAAGAAAAGTAAATAAAGTAATATTTAATTTTATTAATGAATAGGAGATAAGATGACTAGAATAAAGAAAATAGCATTTTTTGCCATAATAGCTGTAATTGGTTTAAGCACAGCCAGGGCAACGGATTTCGGTTTGGGTATTTCCGGCAATAAGAGTTTTAAACTCAATTCAAAGATTGCCATGCCTGAATTAAAATTCGAAAGCACTGCCCCGCTCGAGGATATCACAGGAGTAGTGAAAGATGCGGGTAAAATTAGCAGCAGCGTAGCTTTAAATCCTGCGAATATTGAAGCCGCAAAAGGAAAGATTTCGTTCAAAGTGGATGGGATTAAAACCGGAATAGATACAAGGGACGAGCATTTGTACGGGGCAGACTGGCTGGACGCATCTAAATTCCCTGAAATTATATTTGAGCTTAACTCATTTAAAAATGTGAAAATTTCAAGCACCGAAGCTGCAAAAGGCAAATCGACAGCCGATGCCGTAGCCGTGGGTACTTACTCGATGCACGGTAAGTCAAAAACATTATCAGTGCCGGTTAAATTATCATACATTAAAGCATCGGCTGAAACAGCCAGGAGAGCATCAGGCGATTTATTTTTCGTCGAGGGGACTTTCGAGATAGCACTGAAGGATTTCGATGTAAAAGGTTCGAAAGGTGTTGTAGGCAGTAAAGTAGGAGAGAAAATTCAAATAAAATTCAAATTATATTATAACAGTAATTAATTTTTTACCGGGAGTGCATAAGCGAAGGGGAGCCGTACGAAAACGGCCCCCCTTCTTTTATTAACAACGAATATCAATATTAGGCAACTGTAATTTAAAAAATTATTTAGCTCTATAACGGTTTGTATGGGTAAATAAACGAATTGGTAATCATGTGAAATGCAACATAATACGAAAATTAAACTAATAAAAAATCTGTTTAATTAATAATGTTAGCACAATCTCAGTTTACACAATAATTGCCAACCATGTATATTGACAGATATTTAGCAGTATTTAAATACTCCCATTGATTCATCCCGGATTTGCAAGGGAGCAAGCTCCCTTGTTGGATGAATAT
>DAINRZ010000613.1:0-2530 GCA_036741575.1 Kapaibacterium sp. (SeqCode) | reverse complement strand
TGCCGAGGTGCCGTTCCTGGAATCGTTCAAAGAATACTTCAAACAGGATAAAATATTTGTTATTCTCGGCTTTATACTAACATACAGGCTGGGTGAGGGCTTGCTTATAAAAATGGTGCAGCCTTTTCTGCTCGATAAAACTTACCTCGGCGGGCTTGGATCATCGGTTCAGGAAGTGGGCACGATGTACGGCATTTTAGGTGTTGTGTCGCTGCTGGTTGGGGGAATAACAGGGGGTATTCTTTTGAAATACTACAAGCTGAAAAAAATTCTTTTCCCTTTGGCGCTTACTATGCACCTGCCCAACCTGCTTTTCCTTTACCTTGCAATGGCACAGCCCTCAGGCAATGCAACTATAGACCTTTCTTTACTTATCAACTTTATTTTCCCCGATTCTGAAATAGTATTTTCCGTCAATCCCATTGCCCAGTTGTGTATTATTGCAGAGCAATTTGGCTATGGGCTTGGTTTCTCGGGATTTATGGTATTCCTTCTTTATATTTCGAAGGGTAAGTACAAGACATCACATTATGCCCTGTCCACCGGATTTATGGCTCTCGGTATGCTTATACCCGGATTTTTCAGCGGGCTGCTGCAGGAAGCCGTCGGATATAGTGTTTTCTTTTTAATTAGTTTTCTGGCAACAATACCAGGCATGATACTGCTTTTCTATTTGCCGGATACTGATAAAAAAGAAGAATGAGATGTAAAATCGAAAAACTATGCATAAAATATATGTAAAATTTAGAAAAAAGACTATCTTGAGTAACATGGCCCTGCGGCTTTTTAACTTTTTGCCCAATGGGTAGAATCTCATTTGCAACATACATAAGTTATGATAATAACTCAGGCATATTATATTCAGATGAACAAAGATACTGAAGCTGTGCTTTGCCTTGCCAAAGGTGTTGTAGCAACATCAAAAAATAGACTATATCAGAGGAACGTCTTTGGTTTCAAAAATGCTATAATCTTTCTATTATTAATTTCTTTTCAGATAATTTGCTATTTTACAAAAAAAAGATTTAGATTTAAATAATGAAAAACAAGGAATTACTAAAAAAGATTATTCTAAATACAAGCAACGTCAGGTTTGACGATTTTGCAAGGTTGGTATATGCTTTTGGATTTGAACTGGATAGGGTAAAAGGAAGCCATCATATTTTCAAAAGAAGTGGAATTACAGAATTAATTAACCTTCAAAAAGTAAACGGTGAAATTAAACCTTACCAGATAAAACAATTTCTTGCTTTAATCGAGAAATATAATATTGAAATGGGAGAGTAATTATGAAAGATTATCATATTAACATATTTTATTGCCAGGAAGATAACGGATACATAGCTGATATACCCGACCTTAAGTATTGTTCTGCTTTCGGCGATTCTCAGGAAGAAGCCCTCGCTGAAGTTTTAAAAGCTAAAGATGCGTGGCTGGAATCTGCTAAACAAAATAAAAAACGTATTCCAAAGCCCAAATATATGCCTGCGTTATATAGAGTTGCATCTTTGTAAACTTGTGTAAAATTATGCTATATTTAAAAATGAAATCGTCTCGGTCGGTCTTCTCCATTCATCCTATTACTTTGAGTTATCTGATGAATGCTAAAAAAAATATACTCTAACTCGGAGGTGTGAGTCTTACTTTTCTTGTATCTTCTCTGTTACTCCACCAGCTTTTTAAAATCGGGGTCTTACCAACCGAACTGAAGTATCTGTCTATTTCATCGGCAACGCTTTCATTTTTCCATGAGTAGGAAATAAAAATTGTTGGGTTTGGTTTTGTGTCAGACATATATTTTCCGGGTTAATCGATTAAATGAACCATCTAAAAACATCAGCCAATTGTTGTGCAATATTAGATTGAAATATAACCTTTTCATTAGATTTTTACAAATACCTGAAGGGAAAGTAAATTCCTTAGTTTTTACCAAAATATTCAATTCTTTAGTTTTTTGATGAGATAATCACCATTTAATTTGATTAAATGAATAAAATTTCATAATTTTATATATAATAGTTTAATTTTATCGAGAATTTAAAAATAAACTCAAGTTATTTAATTTTGAGGAATATGTAAAGATTGTGCTGATTAAGCCGATAATTTTATACTATTGATAAAGATATGCAGTATAATATAGTAATAGGGAGCTCGAAATGAAGCTTTTAAAGTATTTTTCTTTTATTTTTTTGTTTGGGGTTTTCATTCAGCAGAATGTAATTTCCCAGCCATTTACAACCTTTGTCAATCCTGCCAATCCATCGACTTGCATTGGGGTAAAGATTGATTTCGACTGGGAATACACCGGCCCTAATACCGTTAAAGACAGCGGTTATACCCTTCAGATAGCCAAAGATCTGAATTTTACCCAATTAGTGGTTAATGTCAGTAAAATCCATTCCAGTACTTTTTCACTGGATTACGGATTAGATTACGAAACAACATACTATTGGCGTACAGTAACAGAGTTCGATCCATCAGGCAGCGAAACATCAGGATCGGCTACATTTAGCACCGGCGATGCCCCCCC
>DAINRZ010000612.1:0-2537 GCA_036741575.1 Kapaibacterium sp. (SeqCode) | reverse complement strand
ATGTTCGATAGTGCTGACAAGTAAATTTTCAAAAGGCTCGGGCACAATTTCCTGAAAAACCTTGAAACCTTTTAGGTAATATCTCTCATTTTCGGTCAGATCGTGCCGTTCGACTGAGAATCCCAGCAATCCCGAAGTATCCGCACCGTTAGTATCCATGCCGAACGATACTACATGGTTGCCTGTTACAGCGAATATTTGATAGCCGTCAGTTAAAACGGATTTAAACCTCATATAACACCTCAGATATTTTTTTATAATTCTATGATAATATCCTGTACAGAGGCATCATCCTTTGTATAGGTAACTCCGTCAACCTTCAACCCGTCTGGACTGAGAAGTGTAATATTACTGCCTTTGTTGCTCAGCTGTGCTCCTTTTCCTGTCAATTCAACGCGTAATGTGCTGTGTGGCTGTATCACGATATTTGCTAATGTGTCGGCATTTTTAAATTTATCGAGTATTTGCCATCCGTTCAGGTTTATTATCCCCGGGCCTTTGTTGAGCAATATGATAAATTCTTTGCCGGTATCGTCGCCTTTGGGATTTATCAACCCAGCAATTATTCTGACTGGGTATTGGTTTTCGGGCAAGTTATTGCCTCCGTGATGGTAATCTCCAAGTGGATGGCCGGTTTGGTCATCGGTATGGAACGACTGGGATTGGAAAGCAGTAAACACAGCAGCCCACTTGGCTGCCGATGGGTAGTGGATCAGAATTCCCCCATCCTGCCAAACGCCGTTATCATTTGAATATCTCCCCATTGGATTCCCCTGGTTCATATGAATATCGTGTATTCCTTTGCTGGGATTGATAAGAGGAAAAATTTTATCCGGCACATGGTCTGTCCAGTGTTCACCGAAGGCATATACTACAGAGTCAAGCGAATCAATTGCCTGGCTTATAAAATACTCGAACTGGTCGTTTAGGTCGTCGTCGGCTTTAGGGCCCTGTGGCGGCAGAGGTTTCATCTGCTCCACATCGAATAGGTTGCGCCTGATAAAATCGAGCGCCAATCCTCCGGGCCCTGTTTGCAAAGGAGTAAATCCGTCTGAAAGGCCCGAATTAGTTAAAGCATTGGTTATCTCATGTTTAAAATCTGAATCAGAATAGTATAGAAGTTGGCTCGGTTGTACGTTTGATTTCGTGTTTATCGCAATTCTGTGTGGATCGTTGCCCCGATTTATCAGGACCTGAAAATGCTCGTTGCTGGGTGTCCCCCTGTGATACTCCGAGGGCCTGCCCTTCAGTACTCCGTAGTTTTTCAGTGGCATAGCTTTCCGGTTCCTACTCTCTTATCGGATTTTCGGAATTCTCCATTATTATTAATTGAATATTCAATACTAATTGTTAAATGGATAAACTTATAAAATCAAAGAAAGCTTTCTAAAGACAAAAAATGCAACTACCTGAAAATTTTATCTAAATTATTGAGAATATTTGAAATATCCAAATGATTTCTTTACCTTAATATTCTTTTATATACTCTTTTTTTCAATTAAATCTCTTGACTGGATAGATATCAATTCATTGTACAAACCGTTACACATAATCACTCCCTGATTGAGGCGGAGATTTTTAATATTTCTGAACTCCAGTTTAGTTAAATATCGTTAATTTTTAGCGGATCGCCGGATGAATTGGCTGGCTCAAGGGGAATAGACTGAATAGTCTGATACAACCTGATATGATATCCTGAATATCATATCATTCCCCACAAAACTTTTTCAAATTAGCACAAATATGTTGATTATAGTTCAATCCACAAAAATGTTTGATTTTTTAATGAACATATGTTATGATTCATATACTGCCAAAATAAATCATTGTCAATTAAAAATTAAATTGTAATTTTAAAACGATAAAAAGCATTTTTGACTTATTTAATTTATCCAAGGGTAGATTTAAATAATTTGCGAGTTTGAAATTTTTTTTTATTTACCATAAATTAGGGAAAAGAACATGAAGAGCAGTGGATTCCTAAAAACTAATCAAAACAAAATGATTTACCTTATGATTTTAAGTTTTTTGTTTTTTGTAATGCCTTTACAATCTCAAATAATGATAGAGACACATGACGATCATGAATATACCGGGTATGTCACAGAAGAAAACGAAAAAGAATTGATAATCAAGACAAATTCAGGGATTGAAGCGAAAGTTCCCAGAGCATCTATCAAGAACTATACATTAAAAAAATCAATAATAACGACAAAAGATGGTAATAAATATCGATACCATATCAATAAATATGATTCTGCCTATGTATATTATAACCAGGACTATAATGTCCCCGGGAAATTAAAACGATCTGATTTATTAGAATTCTATATAGCCGATGCTTCTAATGAAGGCTATTCGTCTTTTGGTATAACAATGGGTACTCCGGCTGCAATTAATTTATTATATAGTTATCAGCCACTTTCATTATTGAATTTAAGGATTCAGGGAGGATATATAGGCACTGCATACGGAATACAGGCTAATATTGGGATAAATCTATCGAAGTCTAATAGTTTCGAGCAAAATTTATCTAT
>DAINRZ010000611.1:0-2539 GCA_036741575.1 Kapaibacterium sp. (SeqCode) | reverse complement strand
AAAGACTCAGGATTTCCGATTGACCTGTCAAAAAATTTTACTGCTTTGCCTGCAGATATATTCATATCATTAGCAATAAAATTAGCCCACAACCTAAAGATCCTCTTATTTTCTATTCTGTACAGAATCCCCAAAGAATCGGAAAAGAAAATATAATTATCATCCCAAGCATTACTGAATTTCAAAATATTACTTATATCTGAACGATAAACAGTATTATTAAGAATTCCGTTTTGCAAATCATGCAGGTTGATTTCATTATTCGAAATTACAAAAAAGTAGTTTGAATCAGATGCCCTCTCGATTCTGACAGGTTTCGCAGTATAATCGCTTAAGGTGATAGGAGGGCTTAACTCTTTATCTTTAATTACATAATAATAAAGTTTATTTCCTTCCGATAAGTAGAGATAATTATTATCCCTGCTGAAAAATGAGTATTTAAAATTGTGATATGATCCCTTATATGAATTACCTGTATTAGAATTATAACTTCGATTATAATGCGACAAAGTATCTGATTTTTTCGCGTTAATTTCATATAAAATTCCTGTTAAAGTATAATCATCGCTATAATACTGGCTGCCACCGTGAGGAGTACTGCCCGAGTTATAATAAAAATTAAAAAAGAATAACGAATCCAAAACATTTACGGACATTGAGACTATACTGCTTTCAGTTTTATACAATTGTACCCATTTGTTCTGATTTTTTTCAAATACTGTAGTCAGTCCACTGGTTTCATAGAAATATGGTGGAATTTTAGTTATAGTGTAGTTCATTGAAAAAGTCAACCTTTTCAATCCTGAATTATAATCCAGTAAATTAGTTGACAATTTGCCGTAAGAAATATTAGCATACATTATATAAATTTGTATGCTGTCAATTTTAAAGCCGTTCATATCAAATACAATTATTTCAGAATTTAATCCATCGTAATTGTAAATACATTGGCAATAAGTTTTACCATCTTTAGATAAAAAAGTAGTATCGCCTGATTTCTCCAGCTTATGGACAGTTATCATCCCCAGGCTGTCGCCGGTTTCATAGTCCCATTTTTTAATAACGCCGTTATCATGCAGGGTATAAATAAATTTGCTGTCTTCGGTTATAACAAAATCCCTGATACCGCTTTGGTTTGTAGAAATTACTTCGGCAATGCCTGACTGTTTCCACTGTCCAAAGCAAGCCTGCCAGGATATAAAAAGAAGAATTATTACTTTCTTTATCATTTTTACCCTAATTGAAAATGTATTTTTATAAATTACACAATCTTCAGTAAAAAGTTACAGTATTCCAAAAGATTTTAAACATTCAAATAAATTACTTAACTTGCATCACTTTGCAGGTGTTCATTGTAAGTATTCGATACTTGCCCTGAAAGAATAGGGAAGCCGGTGAAAATCCGGCACGGTAGCGCCGCTGTAACGGAGTGAAAAAGCCGAAAGGCTGCCACTGTCCGGTTAATGGGACGGGAAGGCATTTCCGGAGTCAGAAGACCTGCCTGCAACTGCTCATTGCTATGGGCTGCCGCTGCGGCCCGTGACATTCGCGCTTACGAATGCTTTGGGGAAATACATAAACTTTTATTGGACGGTTTTCATATCTTTATGTGTTTCCTGCCGCTTAGTAAGTAACATATTTGTTTAACTATCTGGAGGAAAAGTGATGAAAAAACCGCCCGGGAAGCCCATCAGAGGCAAGATTTGCCCATTTATCAGTAATTCGATTACAAATTTTCAAATGCCGTTTTACATAAAAGGCAAGATCGATGATACTTAAATTTTTTACATTTGTGTTGTTGATTTTATCAGGTGTAGCAAGAATTTCTGCCTTTAACGAAACGAAGGATTCTATGGCGGCAGCAATGCCCGAAATACGGGTGGAAGCAGGCAGGCTCGATGCCTTTGCCGGCAACAGGTACAGCCCGGTAATTACTATCGGCAAAGCGAAAATCAGGGAATCGGGAAGCATGCAGGCAAGCGAAGCTGTGGCCGGTGTGCCGGGCCTTTATGTTAAGAATTTCGGCGGTGCCGGGGGCATTAAAATAGTATCCCTAAGGGGGACGACCAGCCAGCAGGCCGTTTATATGATCGATGGGATAAAAATTAACTCTGCTCAGACCGGCGCTGTTGACCTCGGCTTAATTCCTTTGTTCATGCTCGAATCAATCGATGTCGTCAGGGGTGGGGCTTCGGCCCTCTACGGTGGTAATTCACTTGGCGGTGTTATCAACTTTGCTACGATAGGCAATAGCCGCAAGCCGGAGGTTTCAGCCGATGCTGTCATGGGTTCCTTTGGCGAATATGCGGTTTCATGCGGAGCAAATATACCGCTTGGCGATTGGTTTACCGGAATTAATGCCGAGTACATGTATTCGGCAGGCGATTTCCCATTTGAATTCAACAACTTCGGCAAAGTCTCCACATACAGCAGGCAGAACTCTGATTTCAGGAATATCGCATTAATGCTAAAGACTGGCTGCGAAGGCAGCGATTATGCACTGAATTTTAATTTGCTGGCAAGGGATTCCGAAAGGGGG
>DAINRZ010000610.1:0-2542 GCA_036741575.1 Kapaibacterium sp. (SeqCode) | reverse complement strand
TAACACCGACGGCACTAGAATACTTTTTGCTAACACATTAAAATATCATATTGCTATCTACGATAAAGAACTGAACTTAACAGATACTTTGGTTAGAAAGCCTAAGCATTGGAAGGATATTACAAACCCGAAGTTAGTGAAAGTGCTCGAGAGAAACCGCCAATATGAAAAGGATAGCAATAGGCGGATGCAAACAGGCGAATATATGAAGGATATAATGGAAGTTAACAGAGGCGAGGGCTCAAGGGTAATTAGCAGCAAATTCATCGATGATTCGACTATTATAGTTCATTATTCTTCCTGGAATCCTCAAGAAAAAAAGCAATATACTTTTTATTGCGATATTTGGCGGTATAAAAAAAATGGGTGGGAGTTAATTGAAGGGGATTTGGCTGATATGATACCCCTAAAAGATATTATTTTCAGCAGGGAAACTTTCCCATTTATGGGCGCTGTTTTTATTCCGGAGTATTATAATGGCTATGCAGTTAGTTTAAAACTATCTGCTTCAAGTTTTGTAATGTTAAATAAAAATTCCAATTACGGTGATATCTTCGATGCCCAGGAAGATTATTTCTCCGACAATTCATTAACGTCACAACTGTATATCTATAAGTGGGTGAAAGATGAGAAATAGCATTGCGTATGTGTGTATCTGCTTAATTTTTTTTCTTCAATCTTGCAGTCCATACACTATAAACGAAAAATCAAATTATTATGTTTACTACAGCAGGAAATCAATTACTGAGCTTTTTGACAAAAACTTCTCAAAAACATTTGTGTTATTCTATTCGACAGTGTCCTGCCATGACTGCTTGGTTAATACCGGGAAATTATTTAATGATTCATTATTTATTTCTAACGATATCGATTTCATTTGCTTGTGTAAATACCAAAACTCTAATGCAGGTATAATTGTATCAAAAAATATGATATTTACGAATGTACCGAAAATAAAAAAAATCTGTTTTGCTATTCCGGGAGAAAAATATTTCGATATAGATATAGAAAATATTGCATCCCCATCTCTTTTAATATTTGATAATAAAAAAAATACTGTTCTTAAATATTATAAATACCTGGATATGTTTACAACTTCCGGCAAAGTAAAACCTCAGGTATTTAGTGAATTAGTTAATTTTATAAAAAAAACTTAGGATTTAGATGCTAAGATTTCATAATAATAGCCTTGATAATATTTTATTATAATTAAAAAAAAACTAAGCTTAAGAGTGTAATCATTGACTACTGATTTCAAACTATAAAGATTGAATCAAATATCTTAATTAAAGTTACAATTATTTTTTTCTTTCAAATGCATTGTAAGGTTCTAATAATATTAATCTCCCTTTTTGGTGGTTCAATTTTATGTTGCCAGGACACCCTTTTTATCCCCACGCCTGCTATCCGCTGGTCGATGACGTTGGCGCAGTCGGCGGTGAGGGACTGGAAAAAAGGCGAGAACAGCAGTATAGAATTCAATAATTTATTCGATATTACTCAATTAGTGAAGTATGACAAACTGAATTTTTCGTTCAACCTGAAAGCTGACCTCGGCTTCACTAATATAAGCGATAAATTGCTGATGAAAGAATACCTCGTGCCGAAAAACAACCTGCTCTACGGCGAGGGCAAAGTGAAATACAGCCTTGGGTGGAAGGTGGACCCATTCTTTATGGCTTCGTTCCGCACTCAAATAGTAACAGCTTTTATCTTTAACAAAACAGATTATGTGAAATCGGCCGATTTGTGGGACCCCGTCGAGTCGCTCGAAACATGGGGATTCGAATACAGTTTGGCGAACAATGACTTAAATTTTACATCAAATATCGGCTTTACGCTCAGGCAGGTGCGCTCAAAGCTGTATAACATGATGACCGACGACTACAAAACGCCTGCCGTTAAAGAGAGGTATAAAGCCGAAAACGGCGTTCGGTGGAAAAGTACATTTTTTATAAAACTCGATTCAGCCAATTGCAACAATTACAAAACAACGCTCGATGTGTTCGGCACATTCGACGACTTAACAGTATGGAACTTTATCTGGGAAAACGACCTGAAATTTGCTATCTGGAAATCGTTCGGATTCCTAATAAGGCTGAGCCTTGTCAACGACCTGAGGCAAATGAAAAAGCTGCAATACAACCAATCACTCAGCTTTGGCCTCATTTTCGATTTGTAAGCATATATTCATCCGGTAAAAGCAAAATACTTCATTAATGCCTGTCTTTCCCTCGCAGGCAGGAATCCATCTTACACCATCGCCATATCCTCTGCCGGCAGCTAAAGCCGCCGGTTGCTATAACATTGCAGCAACACAGGGCTTTAGCCGTGAGTAAATTAATTCCCAACATATTCGTTACAAATAACAAAAATATAATCATAATTATTTGGATATGCAAGTTATAATTTCGTATATTTGCATAAATAGTTTAATATAATATTATAATTTGATATTCGTTATATGATATATGATATATTTTGCAAATTGTAGAGACGCACGGCGTGCGTCTCGCGGAATAAATTGTCTGAACCATGATTT
>DAINRZ010000609.1:0-2550 GCA_036741575.1 Kapaibacterium sp. (SeqCode) | reverse complement strand
GCGCCCTTTGATTCATCCCGGATTTGCAAGGGAGCAAGCTCCCTTGTTGCATGAACATGTGTAGTCAGCAATGGGGCTTGCCCCATTGACAGAAAAAATTACCCACATTTACCGATATGGAGCCTATTTTCTCTTTGTCCATACATTTTTTTCTTTTTTTAAAGATTAATGCTAATTTCGCTTTTTTGTGATTATTTATTACCAAAAATAATGAATGTAACGGCATCTGAAAAAGAAAAAAGAAATGTGGCGCTGTTCTCGGTAATAGCTGCCATATTTATCACCGGATTCAAACTTGTAGTCGGAATGATTACCGGCAGCCTTGGTATTCTGTCGGAAGCTCTGCATTCCGGGCTCGACCTGGTTGCAGCCGTCATTACCCTTTTCGCAGTTCGTATATCAGATAAACCTGCAGATCATGACCATCACTTCGGCCACGGAAAAGTGGAAAACCTTTCTGCATTGATAGAGACTTTGCTGTTGCTTATCACATGTATATGGATTATCTACGAAGCAATCAGCAGGCTTACTTTAGGCAATCTCGAGATTGAAGTCAATGTATGGAGCTATATTGTTGTTGTATCCTCGATTTTTATAGATATTTCGAGGGCAAGGGCGCTGAAAAAAGCGGCAATTAAGCATAACAGCCAGGCTCTCGAAGCAGACGCCCTGCATTTTTCGACGGATATATGGAGTTCGGGTGTGGTTTTACTGGGATTAATATGCGCTAACTTCGGATTCTTCTATGCCGATTCTATTGCAGCATTATTCGTGGCAGTTATAGTTATTACGGTCTCCTACAGGCTGGGTAAGCGGTCAATTGATGTGTTGCTCGATAAAACTCCGCCGGACATACTTGAAAGGATTAATGATTCTTTGAAAGAAATACCCGGAGTGCTGCACTACCACGATGTCAGGATCAGGACTTCCGGAGCCGATACATTCGTAGAGCTTAATATCCATGTCGATCCGAAAATGTCTGTAGAGCAGGCCCACGAAATATCACATTTTGTGCAGGAGGCTATACAGAGCCGCGTGCAGCGCTGCACAGTCCATGTGCACGAAGAGCCGAATTAACTTGGTCAGTCCACAAATAATTTATAATTTACCATTTAAACTTATACTCCAAAATGCTTTTGTCCTGGGCTTCCGGGAATATCTCCATCTGTGATTGAGGCATACCCGCCCTCGTTTTATTTACTACCAGCATAGAATAGCTCAGGTATCTGAACAAACGCCTGAAAGGCTCTACGCCTGCAGGATTGCTAATACTAATAATTGTCATATACTTGCCTTCGGCCATTGGATGAGCATAATTAAGCAGCATCATATTTTCCGCAGCGCTCAACTTTTTGCCGTTAATAGTATAAGCCGAATCGCTTATGCTGATACCGGCCGGCAGTTTGTCGATTACATTACCAAAAAACTTATTCGCCGATGCATCGCCAGCAACGATTATCGACCGGCTTTTCCAATCGCTGTCCGTTATTTCGTCTGCCGGCTTATAGTCAATATCGTAACCGCTTTCTTTCATCATGCCTGCAAACTGCTCCATCAGCGGATATACAGGTGCCTTCTTTGAAGGCAGGATTAGTAGTGGTTTATCAGTTAAAGTCAGGTTGAACGAATAGGGTATTTCCCACTTATTAAGCTTGCGCAGGCATTCATATTCAGGATCCAATGTAATCGATACGGGCTGCTTTTTAAGCTCTGCACTGAATTTGTTATTCTTACTGTCTATGTTGAAATATTTTTTTTCTTTTGAATCCACGTAATTTATAACGACCGGTACAGCCATATAATACATTGCGTCCTGGCTTATTTCGAAACTAAGTTCACTATTATCGAGAGTAACATTCGCTAACTTTAACTCGGGAATATTTTTGGAGTTCAGCCACTGGTTAAATACTTTGGCAACCGGAGCTTTTACTGAATCGGCTTTGCATTGTGCAGTAAAAGTACTTGTAAGGCCAAACCAAGTTGCCCTTTTGCCTTTGTATTTCTCCGAAAATTTCTGCAAAGCGCCGAAAAATGTTTTCTCGCCTGTAAGTTTCATTACTTCGTAAAATATGAAGCCGCCTTTGCTGTATCCGATTGTAGCATCATTATAATTTTTTTGGTATTCAAATTCTTTGACGGGATAATTATCTTTTTCGGGCAGTTCATGAACGGAAATAAGTGCTTTCTTGCGCCAGTCGAGAGCCTGCTCGGGTTTATTATTGACAATATTGTGGTAATAATTACTGCAGTACGTTGTCAGGGCTTCGCACCAGTTACCCGATTTGTAGTTGACGTAAACACTATTGCCCCACCAGTTGTGAACAAATTCATGCGGCAGAGAGCCCGGCATAAGGGTAACCCATGGCATAGCCATCAACTTGTTCGAAAGCAGGGTATATCCGGGCATCCCGAAACCAGTTGCAAAAAAGTTCTCGACAATAGCAAATCCGCTGTATGGGTATGGCCCAAGTAATTTAGTATAAGTATAATAATCTTAAAGAAATCAACAGTTCCTTCAGCGTGTACTAAAACATCACCAATCGTATCGCT
>DAINRZ010000608.1:0-2552 GCA_036741575.1 Kapaibacterium sp. (SeqCode) | reverse complement strand
ACCGCCATATACTATCCGGGTGATTTTCCCCTTGTCGTCCCTGCCGAAGAAGGTGAAAGTATTGTTATCCGAGTTATATTCATGAGGCTTTTCTTTAACCCAATAACATTTCACCTGGACTTTTTTGTCCTTTTTCAGTGCATTCCCGAAATCGGTGTATTCGAGGGAAGTTTTGTCGAAAGAAAGCAAAGCCATAACCAAAAAGACTACGGCCCCTGCTATTCCAATGATATATCTTTTCTTCATTTTTTAATTCCAACTAATTTATAATTTTAATCAGACCAAATTAAGTAATTTCTTCTTTTTTTTCAAAAAATATATAATAAGACTATAATTTCCGTTTTTCAGTGTAAAATTCAATTAATAACAATGAATTTCATCATATCATAATCGGTTACATTTTTTACTTTCAGGAAATAAACTCCTGAAGATAAATTAGTTATATTTACGGGTATGTAATTCATACCTGCATTGAAAAGGCCATAATCCTTATATAGGATTTCCGTTCCGTCGGCGCTGTAAATACCTATTTTTATTGTACTGCTTAGTATCAGGTTTATATATACTTCAATCTCATTATTCCCGCCGTAAAGTATGTTCGGATATATTCCTGCAGTGAATTCGGGGTGATATTCATATAAGGCTTCTTGCCCAATCCCACAAGGAATTATCATAGAATTTGGCGCTGCCTTAAGATATTCATTTTCCTTGAAAGGGTATCTTTTGACGCCCTTGCTGTTGCTTACAGTAATGTAGAATTCGGCAGTGTCTATGAAGCTATTCAGGGGAATATGCCCAACATAAGAATACAAGTCGGGCCTGTCTAGGCCCGACTCGATGAAAACACCCCCGGCGGCATCCCTGAAATACAATTTCATTACCGATTCGGATTCGGCATAAATATTAGTAAATATATTTAATTTTGATTTCGACGGATAGATAGCCGGTGGCGTAATAACGGTACCCTGCCTGCGTATTGCTTCGAACACATCGGGAACGCCATATCCCACGGCTGTGTCGGGCCGGTTTTTCTGAGTAGCATTCTCAATTAAGGCTTTTTTTACCTGCCATGGTTTCATATCCGGATGGACATTGAGCATTAATGCAACTGATCCGGCAATCAAAGGCGCTGAAAACGAAGAGCCTTCTGCCTTGAAAAACAGGTGTTTTTTTTCGGGGTGAATAGTAATAACATCTTTTCCCTGGGCGGCTATGTCGGGTTTGATTCCACCATCAGGCATATAACCGCGTGATGTAAACGGCGCAGGTGTTACACCATCGGGTAAGACAGCTCCCACTGTAATAGCGCTGTCTGAATCTGCCGGTGTGTGTATTGTCCCTGCTGCAGGCCCTTTGTTGCCGGAAGAGGCAACGCATACAACCCCCCTTGCTGTTGCTTCGTTGAGTGCTATGGCAGCTATTGTCGTTTTTCCGTCGAATTCTTCGGGCTTGTGCGATTCATCGGTCGAATCCAGTTGATTATAACTCAGTGAGACGGAAATAATATCCGCACCCTTCGATTCGAGCCATTCTACAGCTGCTGCAAGGTTGTCTTCTTCAGTTAACCTCTCGGAACTCAGGTCTTCTGTTTTGGCTAACAAAATGGAACTGAATGGAGCAGCGCCTATCAAATTATCGTGTGTAAAAGCGGCTATTGTGGATAATACCATTGTCCCGTGCGGATCCTGAAGTTTCTTGTCGTTTTTATCGTCTTTTACTATACTATCACCGTTAATAAAATCATAAGCGCCAAGGATTTTGGCATGAGAGAAAGTGCTAAGCCCGGTATCGAACCCGGAGTCGATCAGCCCGATAACGACTCCGTTGCCGGTTATTCCCAGGCTGTGCAGCTTTATTATATTAAGCATATCGAGCTGGTTGGCTGACTGGCCATAATAGAAGCTACCGCAGCCGGAATGAGTGTTATCCTCATAAATATAATCATTGTCGCCGTTAATATCCGGTATTTCTGTATAAGAATCGGCAATAAACCTCGAAGATGACTTTTGTACTTTTGTTACAAAATCCAAACCTTCAATCA
This sequence comes from Kapaibacterium sp. (SeqCode), assembly GCA_036741575.1. Taxonomy (GTDB): domain Bacteria; phylum Bacteroidota; class Ignavibacteria; order Kapaibacteriales; family UBA2268; genus DAINRZ01. The sequence continues at coordinate 511 of DAINRZ010000608.1, read as the reverse complement.
TCTTTGCAGTGGCAGAATCGCATTCGGCAACAATATAGTTTTTCCATCTTAGTTTCAGCCTGATTTTTGCACCAAATTTCTGTACGGCATCCATGTACAAATCGTATATTGGAGCGTCATCGACAGTAAATGGCGTAATTGCATTTATTCGTAAACGCCTTTCGGTGCACTTTTCATTGTGGATTTTACGGGTGTTTTCGTATATGGCACTACCCGGTGCGAATACCTCGGGGCCTTTATCGGCAAAAAATATCCTGTAACCGGCAATTTCGCTTCGAGCTTGCAGTATTACAATAATATTTAAGAATATCAGTATAAGTAATTTTTTAATAATAAGCACTTTAATAATTTTTGTTTTTAATTGAATAATAGAATAATAACCGGAGAAAATATTTTAGATATGCCGAAAGTATTAATAACAGGCAGCGGCAGAAGGATGGGCAAAGCTTTGGCGATTGCTTTTGCCGAAAAAGGATGGGATATTATTATTCATTATTATCAGTCTGCAGAT
>DAINRZ010000607.1:0-2552 GCA_036741575.1 Kapaibacterium sp. (SeqCode) | reverse complement strand
TTCAAATGATTTCTCAAGATTAAAATCGATGATTAACTCGGTTATTTTATCATCACTGATTTGGAAATCAGGTTTCACAAATATTTCAATTTTATCAGGGGGTATATCAAGGTTAAATTTTTGCCCGTTAGTAAGCGTGATTGTTGCCGAGGCAACATACATCCTGATTAATTTGTAATTACCGGCAGGAGCATTAATATCTGCCAGTGTCGTTTTAATACCGTTTCGTAAATCGAGAAGGTTTATGGTTATGTTTTCTTCCCTCACAAGTACAAAAGGTTCGCCAAGGCTTTCATCAGATTTCTTTATCTCGATTTTATCGATTTCAACGTCTGCCCTGGCTATGTATTCGAGTGGCAAAGGCGAATCGGTTACATAAATCCTAAGGTTTGTTTCTGTCGGCTCGGTAGATTCTTTGCAGGAAAACAGCAAAGGGAGTAATGCCGTTGCTAATAATAATAGCTTAATATTAATCTTATTCATTTTATATACCACAAATTAATCCAACAACAATTTATTAATTATTATTAATAATATGCTAATATATAATTAATAAATGATAAAAACAACGTTTTTCTTTTTAATTGTTTTTTTAGATTTCTTAATTACTAAATTATTACCTATCTTAAAGTTTTTTTTCGAATGAATTATGAGAAATCGGCAATGAAACCATTGTATTTAATAGACGGCATGTCGTTGGTATTCAGGGCTTACCATGCCATGCTGAAATCGCAGCTAAAATCGCCCAAGGGAGAATTGACATTTGCTCTGTTCGGATTTGTTAATATAATAACATCGCTTCTGGAGAAAGAAAAACCCGAAAACATCGCAATTGTATTCGATACTGCCGAGCCTACTTTCAGGCATATTCAATACCCGGACTATAAGGCCAACAGGGATGAATTCCCCGAAGACCTTGGGCCCCAGCTCGAAATGATAAAGCAGTTCCTCGATATTATTAGAATGCCCCGGCTGGAACTGCACGGTTACGAAGCCGACGATTTAATCGGAACTATTGCCAGGAAAGCTTCGGCCGACGGCAGAAAAGTGCTGTGCATAACGAGCGACAAAGACTATTACCAACTCGTAGATGAGAATATTACGCTAATGAAGCCTTCCCGGCTTTCCTCAGAAGACTTCGATTATGTCAGTTTTGAAGAAGTCACTGGTAAATTTGGCGGATCGCCCCGCCAGGTTATAGATGTCCTGGCGCTGACAGGCGATTCTGTCGATAACGTACCCGGCGTTAAGGGTATTGGCGAAAAAACTGCCATTCCGCTGATTCAAAAATACGGCTCGCTCGAAAATCTTTACGAGAACCTCGATGAAATAGATAAAGCGTCCGTTAAAAACAAGCTGATTCAGGACAGGGAAATGGCATTCATTTCTAAGGAGTTGGTTACGATAATGACGGATGTTCCCGTAGAGTTTGAACTCGACGGCCTGAGGCTTGTCGAGCCTGACTATTTGGTGCTCGATGAATTCTTTAAGAATGCTGGTTTTAACACCATAAGGCGTAAATGGCGCCAACGCTCAGGGATTATTGATTTCGAGCAGGCTAAGGATGACTCGAAACCTGCGGTCAGCCCTGACATGCCTGAAATTGAAGAGCAGGGCTTTAAAACTATAGATAGCGAAAAGCTTGATTATTTCCTCGTCAATACTAATGAACAGCTTGCAGGCCTGGTTGAGGAAATCGGCAAAAGTGAAATTATTGCCGTCGACCTGGAAACAAGCTCGCTCGATAAAAATACATGCGAGATTGTGGGTATTGCCATTGCTACGTCACCCGGCCGGGCTTTTTACATTGCAGTGAGCGGCGAGATTCCCGAAAAGGGCAATTCAGTTATAGAATTCAACCGGGAAGATTCATCGGCACAGGTGTCTATGTTCGAAGCGCCTGCAAACGAGAATAAACCTGCGGCAGGTATTAGCCTCGATACGGGATATGTTACCCAGGTGCTCAAACCATTCCTCGAATCGGAAAAAATCGGCAAATGCGGGCAAAACCTGAAATTCGACTCATATATTTTAAGCCGCTGTGGGGTGGAGGTACATCCCGTCGAATTCGATTCTATGCTGGCTTCTTACCTTATCGACCCCGACAGGCAGCACAACCTTGATGCTATTTCCAAACAATGGCTTTCTTATATTCCAGTGCCTATTACAAGCCTTATCGGCGAGAAAAAGAAAACACAGATTTCCATGAAAGACCTGGACCCTGCCGATATAAAAGACTATGCATGCGAAGATGCCGACCTGGCCCTGAAACTGAGGGGGGTGCTTATCGAAGAACTGAAAAAAGAAAACCTTATGGCATTAGCAAAAGACATCGAGTTCCCTGTTTCGGAGGTGCTTACGAGAGTCGAGCGAAACGGCGTTGCAATAGATGAAGCCGCATTGGCTGAATTATCTGTAAAAATTACAGCAGAAGCAGCGGAACTTACTAAGAAAATATATGAAGAAGCAGGAACTGAGTTTAATATCGACTCGCCGAAACAGCTTGGGTATATCCTATTCGAAAACATGGGAATTCCTTCTGTCAAAAAGAC
>DAINRZ010000606.1:0-2553 GCA_036741575.1 Kapaibacterium sp. (SeqCode) | reverse complement strand
AATAGAATTGAAAGAAGAACTATTGTTTTGATACTATGCTCAGGCTTTTTTGCTAAATACTTCTTATTATAATATAAAACAAAAATGTAGAATGCCCAAAATGCTACCAAAATTGAAAATGGTACGTCCTTCCAAAGAATAATATTGAACAGTCCTATGGGTATTGAAGATATCCAGAAGATAAAAAATATGTATGCTATGTACTTCTTTAATCCAACAGAAGTAAGCCACCAAAAGATGTAACTTCCAAAAGCCGACATTAATATTATCTGGAAAATCGCCACAATTGCCGGGCAGTCCCAAATTTGAGAAAGTACCACTAAGTAGAGCGAACTAATATACGGGTGGTTGTCCTGGAAATCTAAAGTTTTTGTTTGCATCCACTGCCAAAGCGAATCGGGCGTCATGGCACCCGGCCATTGCCCCAGCAGCCAGCAGAAAAAAACAGAGAAAGAGATGCCGAAAAATATCCAGAAACGGATTTTGCCGTTTTCCCTGAAAACGTAATTGAATACAGATTTCCAATCAGGCTTATTAAGCTTTTTCTTTAGGCTAATCAGCTCCCAAAACAGCCAGGCAAAAAGTAATGCCAGAAAAACCTGGATTCCGAATAGCCTGGCCTCGAAACGTGTGTGCCTGATTTCCAGCCCTGTCGATTCTATTTCTCCACTGGAGCTACTTCTAAACTGAATTTCTTCTGATTTAACTTCTGAAAATACTACCAGCCTTTGTATTATACCATTATTCATTGTATTGGCAGCAGTAAGCCTGATACCGTATATAGTCAGGTAAGGTAAATCGATGGGATAGTATTTTTTGCCTGAATCGATCTCTATTTCAATAGTTTCGTAATCGTTGAACCCCTCACCTGTATCCCACGAGAATTTATATTTACAGCTATCCCCGAAATCGCCGTAAATCCGTAATTCCGTTAGTACATTATAATCATTCTTTAGATACAATAATAATAATGTTGCGGCAAAAACAACAAAGGCCCCAAGAAATCTTATATACCCGTCTTTAATTTTTAGCATATCAAAATTATATTTTCATTAATAGTTCATTATAAATGCTGACAGTCTGCTTACGGAGTTTATGGTAATCAGCCCTCTTGCTTATAGTACCGAAATTTATCTCTGATGCCTTGTCGACCAGGTCGTCATCAGTGATAGCTTTTCTTATCGCCTTTTCAATTTCATCAGGATCCTCGGGCGGCACTAAAAGCGCCGAGGCACCATCACGAACCTACTCGTCGGCACACGAGGAACTGGATTGTATAGGGAATGAACCCATTGCCATTGCTTCGAGCAATGATGTGCTGATAGCATCGGTAATACTAAGGCCTATGGATATACGGCTCCTGCCGTGTAATTTCAGCATTTCTTCGTGCGAAACCATTGGTAAGATATGTACTTTAATCCCGGTTTTTTCCTCGAGTAGTTCGCCTGCCAATACAACTTCCGGAATAGAAAATCCTAAAAAAATAGCAATTTCATATCCGTTCAATATATCTGCACAGCGCTCCAATGCTCTAATCCCTGTAAGCGCCCTGCCTGCCCATCCCTGGTAACCTTTTAATGCTATTATTCTCCGCTCGGAGGTTTTGCCTTTGCTTCTCAGAATAATAGCTTGTTCAATGTCAAGCCCTCCTGTGTTTGGGTATGGCTCCACAATTGAGCCTTTGTAGCCGAACTTCCTTGCCAGAGCCAGGTCTCTAAGGCATTCGCAAAGGTATAAGTCACAGTTGGAAAGCACTTCTGCAATTTTCTCCCTGTGGTTGCCAAGCCTGCCGAAAAGATGTATATCAGCACCCCAATTGGAGTGAATCCATAAAGGAAACCGGCTGCCCGAAAGTTGTTTTGCTTTTTGAACCAGATATCCGGCATGTTGCGTTTCCAACGAATGCACTATAACAGGTTTTATCGATTTGATTTTCTTTTTAAGCCATTTTGCCTTTTTCAATTCTGTAGGTTTAATAACTTTGAGCATTGCATTGCCTGGCTGCCTGTTCTCTATGAACGACACCGTGTTTTGCATCAGGATGGAATATGCGCTGAAAAAAATACAGATGAATTTATTCAGCGAATTGTTAAGTTTATGCAGAATAGTTGACTTCGCTGGTTTAATAAATACTTTCCCAATACCGGTACGGTATTTGTGATAAACAACATTTTTCAGTTCTTCGCAGTAATTCAGAGCATCGTTGCTCGAAATCAAGTGTATTTCATATTCCGAGTTTTCCAACTGATTTATCCACCTTGCAGTATGTATGCTGTTGGGAAAAGCGACGAACAATATTTTTTTCATCTTAGCCATACCTTATATCACCTGGATTGATTTCGAGGAATTCGGCAAACTGTTTGGCCATGTTTTCGTCGGAAAGGTATTTCTGCAATGCTATCCTTCCGTTTTCAGTCTTCCGGGCAGCAGCGGCAGGGTCCATGTCGATATTTTCAATTATTTTTAATATAGATTCTTTTTCCTTAACGGAACAAATATAACCTGAATCGTTCTCGGCTATGAAAATCGATGGTGATGCATACCCTGGGGCAT
>DAINRZ010000605.1:0-2561 GCA_036741575.1 Kapaibacterium sp. (SeqCode) | reverse complement strand
CGCCTGGGATTTTGTATTTTGTTATAACAGAATCAGTTAAGTACCTTATCGCCTGTGGCTCGGTGCCTATCGAAGCTATTGAAATAAAAATGCTTAGGGCAAACGACAGAAAGATTACTTTAAATGGTTTTTGCAAAGTCATTTTTTTATCCTGCATATTGAATAATTATTTATTCTATTATACGAAATAATCTTATTTTGTTACAGACTGCCGGTTGGTTTGCCGGGTAAATGATGTCCTGAAATGCCGAGAACGTGCAGGGCAGGTGAAGGCAGCTATTTTCTAATAAAAAAGCCGTACTAAAATAACAGCACGGCTTTCATCTTTGTATGTGTTTTAGAATAGTTTACTTTGTAGCTGATTCGAGCCTTTTCATTATCGAGAAAATAAATGCAGCAGAGAGGAGGCAGCAAACAACAAAAATAACCCATACCTGCCATACTTCCACAACACCCCAAAGCGAACTACCCACAAATAACAGGGCGTTGCCAAGAGCAGTTGCGCCAAGCCAGCCGCCCTGCATGAGGCCCTGGAACCGTGGCGGGGCCACCTTCGAAACAAATGACAAACCCATAGGGCTGAGGAAAAGTTCTGCAATAGTCAATACCCAATATGTGGACATTAACAAATATGGTGAAACCCTGTCAGGCGATGGAGCTCCGTCAAGTTCGAACGGTGATGCTAACCCAAATGAACCGGTTGCCATAATAACAAATCCGAGCGACGCCAGTATCATGCCATAACCGATTTTGCGCGGAGTAGATGGCTCTTTGCCTTTAGATTTAAGGTAGTTAAATATTCCAATTACTAATGGGGTCAAAGCAACTATATAAATTGGATTGAAAGATTGGAATATTTCAGGATCGATTGGATTCTCGCCACTAAAGCTATTATAAAAATAGTATGCCAGCCCCGAGCCTGCAATTAAAAGGCCGGCCCCAATTGCTCTGCTAATCGGCTTAGAATTTTTCCTGACAAGGAAAACAAGCCCATAAATAGCGCCAAGAACTGAAAGGAACGACCAAAGATAGAAGAACAAATTCGTAAAAGGATCAACAGCTTTAGCTGTGTAATCACGTGCAAAGAAGGTAAGTGTTAAACCGTTTTGATGGAAGGACATCCAGAAGAAAATTACTACGATGAATACTAAAATGAGAGCAACAATGCGTTTCTTTTCTTCAGATTTTGGCATAACTGGTAGTTCTGAGGCCTCGCCCTTTTTTGCAGATTTCCTATCAGGCAGCATTCTTTTGAAGAAAATATATGTTACCAGAGAAATCAACATTGCTCCGGCAGCTATAGCAAAAGCATAATGATAACCGGTTGAGAATACATCAATGTATTGGGCAGCAAAAGCTTTTAGGTCTGTAACACTTGACGCTGTAACTTTGTTTGCTAATTCCTGAAGTTTTCCTATTTCCTTCAAAGTGCCGTCCAGAAACTGGTTGCAAAGTGAAGCGAGGTCCTGATCATAGCCTAAGCCGTTTGACTCTAAGTACCATGAACGGATGCCTTTAGCAGCATGCGGTGCAAAAAACGCACCTACGTTAATACCCATATAAAAGATACTATATGCGTTATCTCTTAAATGAGAATATTGAGGATTATCGTACATCTGGCCGACCAAGGCCTGCAAATTACCCTTGAATAAACCGTTCCCAAAAGCAATCGTACCCAGGCCGAGCAAAGCGAATGGCAGCCCCATACCTGGGATTGACATAAGGATGTAGCCACCGAACATAGTAAAAATACCAATAAGTATAACACCCTTATAATTCTGGGTTGAATCGGCGATTAATCCTCCCACTAATGCAAGGATATAGATTGAGAAATAGAATATACTGTAAATAATACCGGCAGTGTCTCCCGATAGATTAAACCTTGCCTGAAGGAACATTACCAGAATTGCCATCATGGTATAGAAACCGAATCGCTCGCCCATGTTGGCAAAGAAGGCAACATACAAGCCCTTAGGGTGCCCTTTGAACATAGTTATCCCTTAATTTGTTACAAAAAATTTTTTTTTCATTTTTACTAAAGTTCATTATAATAAAGTTTAAGCAGTTAATAAAAGGATATTTTTTTTATGAAAATGAATTAATACATTTAATATTAAATAGAGTAATATTTGCAGTTAGTAAGTTAGCAGGAATCCAATCCGAACTCAAAAAAAGTTGTAACCTTTTTGCTAATGCTGACGTCTTAGGGTCAACACGTGTTGCTCTTTTAATAGTATGTTTTTGAAAAATTGATTGATGGCGGGTGCAAAATGAATAAGTCAGTATTAATTGGAGTAACGGCCATAATGTTAATATTTTCGGCTGTTAAGGCCTACAAAACAGAACCGGTTGCAGTACCGGCTCATCTGAAATTTGCTTCTGAAAGATTTAATGCTTTCCAGAAAATCAAAGACTTCAAGGTTTATAGACAAAATCTGTCGGAAAGCAGCGGGCTTGTCTATGATACAGCAAAATGGGCAGGATTAATAGATGAAACCTGGGGCAGCGGGATAAGTACCGAGAAAAAACTGAGCATTTTTGATAAGTATTGGGATACTGTA
>DAINRZ010000604.1:0-2584 GCA_036741575.1 Kapaibacterium sp. (SeqCode) | reverse complement strand
AGATTCGGCAAAATCGAAATCGCTGTTCAAATCGGCAAATTTGACATTATAACGCAGCCTGCTGTCTTCGAGGGCAACGCTTTTCTCACCTGCAATCCTGACACCGTTGGTAACCTGCAGATAGTATCCCAATGTGTTGTCGATAGTTCCGTAGAGCCTAAATCCAAGATTGCCGAGCATGGCGTTTTCAGTTTTTGACTGGTAATTCCTGAGTATATATTCGAATGATACCAACGGAAGCAGATTGAATGCATTTGAGCTATCGGCATACCTATAAATAAACTTATCCCGAGATGAAAATAATCCATCGAAGAATATTTGATTTGAATCCGATTTACTATAAAAGACAACGGTACTTGCCCCGGGCGTTATTTCAAATTCACCAAGGAATGATTTCAAAACAGATTTTTCACTTTCGCTCAGGATTGATTCTTTTATCTGAATATTCCTGAGGGCATCTGATATTTCGTACCTCTGCAAGGGAATGTCCGAAAGAGAGAAGTTTGGCAACAAACCCTTGGTTTCCATTCGCAGGAGGTAGTCATAAACCGGATGGTATATATTGACATTCTCCACCTGTGCTTTCAGGTTCAATCCTATCGAAAAAAAGATTAACAGATGTATTATCTTTAATTTCGAATGCATAATTAGTTATTAAGGAAAATATAGTAAAAAATATTGATTACACCGGCAATAGCAGCAGCAATACCGGCATAGGCGGCATATTGCTGCACTTTAATACCCGGCGGCAAATCGGGCGGATTCGGCACATAAATCTCGTCGCCTGCATACAAAAATGTTTCGTCGCTGCCTTCCACCCATGTTTTAAACTTTCCGCGGATAATCCTCGACCTGTCTTCGTCGGCGTTTTCGGTAAATCCGCCTGCTTTTTCGATATAATACTCCATCGTTTTGTTTTCAACGAACTCCTGATAGCCGGGCGATTTCACCTGCCCATAAACATAAACAGTTTTTGGATTGGATGGCACATAAATAATGTCTCCGTCAGCAAGCCTGGCGTCCTGGCTTTTGTCGCCTTTGTTGAACAGTTCATGAAAATCGCATGAAACATACGGCTTGCGCAGGTTTTGCTGCAGCATATACCTTGTCGTGTCCTCCATTGTCAGGTTGCTGTTCAGGAACTCCTCATTATAAATTTTTCTTGGATCGTTTATCGAGTAATCTCGGGTTTCCCTTCTAAGGATATAAGCAAGCGGAAGATAGGCATAATCAGTAAAACCGCCTGCATTTTCGATTACTTCCGAAAGTTTTGTTGAATTATTATTTATAAGGTATATTCCCTCGTTTTTCACATTGCCGATAACGGAAACCACTCCCTGCTTTATAGCCTTTTCTTCTTTCTTAAAACCGACGACAATGCTGCTGCCGGCATTAAGTTGATAATCATCCCCGATGATAGACATATCTTCGCCGATCGATAATTTTATTTTCTTATTATCACCGATTTCTCCGGGGATAATCAGGTGCACATTATCCAAATCGGCATCATCGGTAAGCCCATAGCCCAATTTAAGAAGCAGCGAGGCATGGTCGCCTTTCTTATAACTAACGACCGAAGGCCTTACAACTGCCCCCGATATTGATATCATAGGATTGTTATCCGAATTGAAGGGCACAAATATTTCGTCTTTTTCCCTGACAAACGGATCGAAGCTGACATCGTCGAGCGCATTAGCTTTCTCGAGGTCGGCTATGTCCGAAGTGCCGTCGGTATGCATAACTTTAATATTCCTGGATGATGAAGAATTAATAGTAGCAATACCTGCATTGGAATACGTTCTCGTTTTATCCTTTAGTTTTTCCTGGTAGCTCAGTATTCCAAACGAAAGCGGAACAGTAATATTCTGTTTATTATTGTACTGGTTGGCCATATTGATTGCCGTAGATACCCTGAAAGTGGCAGGAACGGTATAAGTGCCCGGAAATAATACATTACCGGAAATATTCACCAGAATAATTCTCGGCTTGAAAAGGCTTATATATACATTTGAATTTTTATTTTTTTCGTTGCAAAGAAATATTATTGAGTCTTTGGCCTGTGCCAGGGTAAGGCCATCGACGGAGATCATACCTGCACGAGGAACGAAAAGCGTATTTTCGGGTGTAACAGTAATATATTCCACCGAGGTATTGTGCGCAAGGTTTAGAAAAGATATTACATCGCCCGGCCCAAGGTAATAGTATTCGGGTTTTATGATGTTGCCAAATACAAATGCTTCGGACTTGAGCGCCTGTTCGGATATCATTTTGTTTTGCATATCCTCCTGGAATAGCTTTTCGGTGCTAAGGCTATTGCCCGAAAACGACTGCGCAGGCAAACTATAAGCTGCAAAAACCGACAGGGCTATGATAATAATAATTTTGTTCATCATAATAAAAATACTATAAATTCAAACATTTATCCACAATAATTCGGGCAATTCTCTCCCCTGCTTTTCCGTCCCACAGCGGAGGTATCTTTCCGGTTTTTCTTTCTTTAAATAATAAATTATCAATCGATTCGGTGATTTTTTCTTTTTCGGGCACTACAAGTATGTTTGTACCTAAGTCGATTGTAACAGGC
>DAINRZ010000603.1:0-2584 GCA_036741575.1 Kapaibacterium sp. (SeqCode) | reverse complement strand
CCGGATACGTGAACCGTACGTCCGGTGGTGTGAGAGGACGGAGGAGGCAACTCCTACTCCTACTCTATAACAAAGACAATTGATACAATTCTATTGCAAAATGTTTTCCATGCTGTCTTTCAGCCTGAGATTCCCTTCATAATCGGCAAAATCATGTTCAATCAGCTTGTATGCTTTTTCTGCGGCTTTTCCATCTCCGAACAAAAGCAAAGTGCCTTCTGCCCATAAAAGTTTCTCTTTAGGCCCGGAAAATTTGTGTATTGCCCCGGCATATGTTTCTTTCAGCAGCCTGGAGTCGAAATTCATTCTAATATATCTTTTCATGAGGTTGAATAAATTTTCGTAACCATTACAAAGTTCGACTGATAATTTCAGGCATTCTTCGGCTTTGGAGGGATTTCCGCCAGCTATAGCGAATCCTGCAACAGAGGACAAGCTGTAGCTGTCTCCGGCTGTCTTCATCGCCTTGTCCACCAAATAGCCGTAATAGTCCTTGTCGTGCAGTTCCAATTTTGCTATCTCGGCCAACTTAAGGAAATCCATGGCGAGCGACAATTTAGCTTCCATTGACAGCAGGTACTTTTTGGAAATTTCGAAAGCTTCCTTTTTATTTCCAAAATCCGAGATAAGGGATTTGCATACTGATTTAAGCTCGAAAATGAACCTGATGCGAACATTGACACAGTAATCGTACAAGGCTTTTATCCAGTTAGAATCATCGAGGTATTTCTTAATTGAGATAATCAGCTTCCTGTATTTATCAAAATTGAAAAACTCTCTGGCGAGCAGTTCTTCGGCTTTGGAGAGTATCTTTTTGGCATAATACTTATCGTCGAGCTGCTGGATTATTTCGTCTGCAAGCTGCATATGCTCCTTGAATGTAAGCAGCTTATCTTCCCGTTTCTGGAATTCCTGGTATTTATCCTGGTTCTTTTCCCTTTTGTCTAATTTTTCGCTCACTCTGCCGAGCCATTGGTTGTCGTCGGGAAACATTTTCTTAACATTTTCGGATACTTTTTTCATTTCGTCAAGAGTGGTTACAATCTCCTCGGCAGTTTCCACTACTTTAGCGGCAAATTCGGTATCGTTCAGAATATCGAATACTTTATTGGCAAGGTCGAGCATTTCGGGGGTACCGGTAGCAAGGCTGTTGGCTTTCATTAAAACACTACGGGCAAGATCTTTATCTTCGATGTTTTTCACAATTTCGCCAAGCAGTTCCAGCAACAATGGAAACTTAGATATCGATTCGAGAGATTTTTTATAAATTGCTTTTGCATGTTCTTTATTGCCGAGGTTTTTAATTAATTCTCCTGCCAGAACCATCAGGTCTTTCGGGTCGGTTATACTTTGCTCTGCCCTTGTGTAAATTTCGGAGGCATAGTTTTTATCGTCCAAAGTATCGGTAATTGTTTTTGCAAGCTGCGACAAGTCTGCCGCAGAAGTCATTTTTGTTTCTGCCCTTGCATAGAATTTCTTTGCCAGTTCCGGTTCGTTTATTTCCTGTGCTGCAATACGCGCATAATCCATCAAAAGGTTTTTGTCGTTAACGGAATTCAGTCCTTTTTCGAATCCTGCTATTGCTTCTTTTTTATCAGCAAAAAGGCTCCAGCATCCCAAAGCATAATCGATAAATTCCTCGCCCTGCATGGCAAAATCTTTCCCGGTTTCCAGCAATTCCTTTGCCCTTTCCTCGTCGCCCGCATAATTTTTGTAAGCACGTGCAAGGGCCACATAGTCCTTGGTAAACTGTGCGTCTTCTGCAACGCCTTCGAGTATACTTGCCGCAAGTTTTGTATCCTTGAAAAGAGAGTGGAGCCCTTCGCAGAATTCCACAGCGCCCTGAATATCTCCTGCCAGCTTTTTCCCTGCCATATATAACGCTTTTGCGGATTCTTCATCTTTGATAATGGATTCGGCTAGTTTCTTGTAATCGGCAATTGTCTTGCATGTGCCTGTCACTTTATCCATCATATTGATAGCAATTTCGTCGTCGCCGATTTCCTTTGCATATTGCGCTATCAACATAAATTCATTTGTCTTTTTGGCATTGCGGACAGCTTTGTCTATAATCTCCGAAGCCTCTTTGTCGTCGCCAAGGCTTCTGAAATAGCTTACTCCCAATTCGGCATATTCGATTGCCTCGAAGCATTCGCTTTCTGCTTCTTCGTACAATTCTTTTGCGTGGCTTTTATCGCCAAGGCCAATTGCAAACCCTTCTGCCACTTTGATATAATCCATAGGGAACGAGCAGTCTCCTTCGGCCTGCTTTAGCAATTCCAGGGCGTATTCTTTGTCGGCAGGCTCTTTGCAGGCCTCCATTGCTACTTTCACGATTTCCTCGACAGTGGAGGCTTTGGCTGCGGCTGCTTCCAAATCGGCTTTAAGTGCCATATTTATTCTCCATTTAGTATTATTTTACTTTTCATTTTTTTTTAATGAGAATCCTTACATTTCTTTGTATGGATTGGGCCCAATCTTTTCGATTGTTGCAGCAAAATTGTTGAACAGCTCGGGTACTTTTTCGAATTCATCGATTGAAAGCGCGTGAATTTCCACTCGCTCGGGTTCCAATACTAATTGT
>DAINRZ010000602.1:0-2585 GCA_036741575.1 Kapaibacterium sp. (SeqCode) | reverse complement strand
CTGATGCCGGAAGATCCTATTAAATCCATCGGGATTATAGCTTCAAAAGCTGAAGAAAACCCAAGTTTCAGGGGCCATCTCGAAGAATCGGCAAAAATGCTGCTAAGGGAAAAAAAATGGTGTGGCTTGTTCCTGAACCAATACCCGGCGCAGGCAAACGAAGGATTGATCATGAAAAATGAAAAACTTGCCCTTCATGCCGCTTTGAGCGCAGTTAAGACCGAAGGAGATAAAACTATACTCCCGCTTAGGGAAGACCTTACCATTGCCGGTTTTGCATTTGTTAAAGACACCATCGATGCTCCAGCACAATTTTTTAAGTATTTATCGCAGGCATTGGATAATGATTGTGATTTTGGATTTATCGATGATTCGATTACCGAAGAGCAGTCCGATGATTTTCTCGACCAGATTTACAATGCCGATATTGTAATCTTTGCTTACTTTTTCAAAGGAGTTGCCTACAGCGGCAGCGCGGGTATTCCCGAAAAACTAAAGAAAACCGCAAAGAAACTTGCAAGGGAAAAGAAGACTATTTCGCTTTTTTTCGGCAATCCAAATCTTTTCGAGAGCAGTATATCGGATTTGGATTTATACTTCTTCTCCGATTCCCTGCCGAGCCTTGCGGCATCGGTAATGCTGCTGAGCGGAAGGAAAGAGGAAGCCGATGTTTACGGCGGCATTAAGCCTGCCGAATCATGACGAAGCCATTATAATTATTTAATCCTTAAAATAAAAATTCAGTAATTTTGTGTTTTACTATTATTTTAGTGACATTTTTTGATTTTTTGAATGGCTGAAAGAATTTTAGTTACCGGCGGCGCCGGATTTATTGGCAGCAATTTCATTAGAATGGTATTATCGGCGGTTGACGATATTTTCATCATTAACCTCGACGCTCTTACCTATGCCGGCAATCCTGCCAACCTCGAGGGTTTGGACGGCAGCAGCTGTTACAAGTTCGTTCACGGGCGAATCCAGAACTCCGAATTAGTTAATTACCTGGCAGCCGAATACAATATAACCGGTATGATTAATTTCGCCGCCGAATCTCATGTGGACAGGTCGATAATCGATTCCGGCCCTTTTATCGATACAAATATAAACGGTACTGCAACTCTTTTGGATGCTGCCAGGAAAAACGGGATTAAGAAGTTTGTCCAGGTATCTACAGACGAAGTTTACGGTTCGCTAGGCCCCGAAGGAAAATTCAGCGAATCGACGACGCTCTCGCCTAATTCGCCATACTCTGCCTCGAAAGCTGCGGCGGACATGCTGGCGCTTGCTTCCTGCCATACTTACGGCCAGCCGGTTTTGGTAACACGGTGCTCGAATAATTACGGCAAGTACCAATTCCCCGAAAAACTAATCCCCCTGATGATATTAAATGCCCTGGAAGGCAAAAGCCTTCCTGTTTACGGGGACGGTATGAACGTTAGGGACTGGATTCACGTGGATGACCACTGCCGGGCAATCTGGGCAGTTTACAACAATGGCAGGGCAGGCGAGGTTTATAATATCGGGGCAAATTGTGAAAAAACCAATATTTCGATTGTCAAATCGGTGCTAAAGCATCTTGGCATTGGCGAAGGGCTTATAAAATATGTAGATGACAGGCCCGGCCACGACAAAAGGTATGCTATCGATTCCACGAAAATTGAAAAAGAATTAGGCTGGAGCCCCAAAGCAGAATTTGAAACCGCACTGGCCGATACAATAGAGTGGTATAAGGCTAATGCTAAATGGTGGCAGGATATCCGTTCGGGAGTTTATCTCGAGTATTATAAAAAACAGTATGGAACAGATTTGTAAATAATTAATAAAAGCAGAAGAATGGACCAGGTAACAGGAATTATCGAAAAAATCGACAAAAAGGAAATTACAATCGGTGTAATTGGTATTGGTTATGTTGGTTTGCCTTTGGCGCTGGAATACGCCAAACAGGGCATTAAAACCATCGGCTTCGATATCGACACGGTTAAAGTGGACAGTATTAACAAAGGGATTAATTATAACGAAGACCTCGATTCTAATGAGATAGAGGAGGTTGCCCGCAAGGGATTCCTGACGGCAACCGCCGATTTTTCGCAGCTTGCGGGGTGCGATTGCATTTATATTTGCGTCCCGACTCCTTTTACTCCCAATAAGGATCCAGATATATCTTTTATAGAAGAAGCCTCCCGGAGCGTACTCCGCAGCCTGAAGCAAGGCCAGATAGTAATCCTGAAAAGTACGACATTCCCGGGAACTACCGAAAACCATGTGCAACCAATCCTGGAGCAGGGCGGAATGAAGGCAGGCAGTGATTTCTACCTCGCATTTTCACCTGAACGTATAGATCCCGGCAATAAAACCTGGAATACTAAAAATACCCCGATTATTGTAGGCGGTATTAATGAAGTATCCACCGGCCTTGCATGCAGGATTACAAAAATGGCCATCGATATTGTAATTCCGGTAAGTACGCCATCTATTGCCGAAATGGAAAAGCTGCTCGAAAATATTTTCAGGAGTGTAAATATTGCCCTTGTCAATGAACTGGCGCAGCTTTGCGACAGGCTGGGGATTAACATATGGGAAGTAAT
>DAINRZ010000601.1:0-2593 GCA_036741575.1 Kapaibacterium sp. (SeqCode) | reverse complement strand
TACTTAGCGTCGTATCTTCCTCTGGGTTTTCTAATATGGTCATGTCAAAGAACGATGAATCCTGGTAGTTGTACTGGGCTGTGCCTTCGCAGCTTGCTGAGCCAGGCCACCGAGTGCGTATTCCGGCAGTGTCAATTAAATTATTGATTAAACTATATGAATACTTTGGATGCTGCAGATAGTATTTCATATAGCCCTTGCCGTACCAGCACTGGAGTTTCAAATTCATTAACAAATTCTCCTCGGCCCTGATTAGTTCGTGCAATTTCCTAAGCTCGATACGAAGGCTTTTCCGTCCGAAATACAGTTTGTTTTTTGGCCTTGCCGTATATTTGGCAAGTGTGTCGAAATTAAAGAGCAATCCGCTCAAAGACAATATCTCGCCCGATGTGCGTATAAAATCAGGCCCGGCAATATCGGACTGCAAAAAATTCCAGTCGCTCATGGCATGAAGCTGCGTTCTTTGCTGGTCTGTCAACCATGTGTTATCGTAAAGCCTCGAATAATGGTCGCCTATCGATTCAGTACCGTCGTAGTAAATACCTTTGGCGCCCAATATGAGAGACGACCAGCAGGCAAGATTGAGTTCCTCGCCGGTAAACGGCTGCATTTGTTTCAATAACCTATAAGAAGTGCCTTCTTTTGTTTTCCAGTCGTTGAGTATAAAGAACTGCGGCCACCAGTTGATGCCCGAAAATAAAGCTCCCCTTACGTGCGGAGCATAGTAATTATAATACATGCACAGCTCCCATGCCGCCAGTGAAGAAATTTGATGGTTTTCGCCGAACCTGAAAACATCCCTGTATTTCTGCAAGGTATCGTTTGTGTTATACAAAAACTCGGTTATAGGCAGCAAAGTATTCTTGTAGGCTAAATAAGTTTCGTACGAGGAATTGCGCGGGTGCGCGTCGGCTCCGGTGTCGGGGTAGCCTAAGTAACCATGCAGCACTCCGTACATTTTTATGTCGGTGGTATCGCCACTCACGTTGAAGCGCGTGTAGGGGCGCGAGAAATACTCCCATATCCTGTATGTGCTGAACCAATGGTCTGCTGCGTTAATATAGCGCTCGTAGTGTAGGGGATAGACAGGGGCCACCTCGCACGTGGATATATTGCCTACCAGTTTGTTGAAATAACGCTCAGTTATCCAGTTGAACAGGCCGCCCTCGACTATGGTATTGAACCTGAAAAGCCTGATGCCCCTGCTGGCCATAGAGTCCGCGGCAAATCTATAGATTTCGTTCTGTACATGTGTACTGAATTGCTCGTCGTAATAGCCGCGCATAAGCGAGTCTGTGTGGGGCGTTATCAGGCGCACATATTTTACTGTCAGAGAGCAGGCGGAATTCATCTTGGTAATTCGGATTTTTATATTGTCAACCTCGAATGAATCGGGGTAGAAAACTGATTTTTTTAACCACGGATTATCTCTTGGATCGTCTAATTGTTTACCCCTGAATGTTATATTAGCCATTATTGTAATATCCTGTCCGTTTGGGGGCAGCATATTCCTTTTAATATAAAATGCAGTTGTCAAGGGAGGAGCCGTTACAGTTTTTCTTATAATACCTCTTTGATTAAGGACGATAATACTATCGACAATGCCAGATGGTACAGTTGCAAACCTTGCAAGGCCTGAGTCCGGCGGAATAAAAACAGTATAGGGGATTTCTACCTTCAATAAATCGTCGCCGTTATCCTGGCTGTCGTACCTGCGCAGATTAATGGCGATTATCAGGTTTTGGCAGAGGTAGTTTTCGTTAATATAATCTTCTTCTGGTTTAGTGCGTCTGCAATGCATAGATAATTGATTACTCGGCCACGGCTCGGCTAAAACGACAGAATCATTCAAACTATCTTCGAGTATCAATCTGTGGAAATCCGGGTCGGCCGGGTTAGAAGGTACTCTGCCTTTTCTTACGGCAAACCCAAAAACATATCCTGAATTATCTCCCTGCCTTATAACAAGACTGTCCGGTTTATTTGGGTTTAACGGCAAGGTAGGATCATAGTGAATACCTCTGCCATTTAAGACCTCCGGCCCTCCGGCATGTGTGTCTCCATAAGGCTTAATATAGGCATCGCAACTATCGGCATACTGATCTGAAGGCTTTGCCGCTTCAATAGCCCAGTCCTCCTTTTGCTTTAAAAATTGAGCTTCAGAATGGCGGCGGCTCCTCGGCCCCCAATGTATTCCCAGCATGAAACACCGTTGCCGGAATTGTGCGGAATCTGCGCTCAGGTATATATTTGTATTTGTCGAGTTCGGGTTTGGGTGAAAGAGCAATTGCGACGGCTCAACATCTTGGCTACGCAGTGAAGCCACCGCTAAAGCGAGAAAGAACAATATGTATTTTTTCATTGCTCACCTCACTACTTCGAATTTTATGGAATATTCATTGTCGCCTGAAGTTATTTTGCATATATACAAACCTGATAGCAGATTAATTTTCAAATTGAATATGTCATTTGCGGTTGCTTCTGGTAAACAACTACTATAAAGCGTATTTCCTAAAATATCGAAAATTTTGATATATGCAGGAAATATCAAATTGGAATTCATTTCGATAATAACCATTCCATTATCATAGTA
>DAINRZ010000600.1:0-2594 GCA_036741575.1 Kapaibacterium sp. (SeqCode) | reverse complement strand
TGTGGGAGAAAGTAAGAGATGGATGAAGAAGTATTTATATTTAGTGATTTTTAAATGGTTTATCTAAATTAAATTTGAATTTTTCTCTGTTTAATTTAATTTTATTAATTTGTGAAAGGAATTAAATGGTGGTCCTATAGAAATAAAACTAATTTGCGGATATGCAAACATGAGTTCATATGTATTAAAATTCTGGGATAGAAGTGGAAATTCATTATTACTGGACAAAACTGGTACCTTTACAAATCCTGATGATGATAAATAAATTCTTCCAGGAAATACATCAGAGCATGACAGCAGGCGCGGAAAGAATTTAACTCATTTATTGATATAATTGATCCCGATATACTAAACTGTATCACAATGATATTTTCACAAGACAATAACGAATTAAAAACTGAATATCATTTTGATATTTAGTAATAAATGATTATTTTAAATTAAGGAGGTTTTATGAAAAGATTTTTGCTTTTATACCTCGTTTTTCTTGCCGCTGCAGATGTATATTCTGACGGCTACATGGATTATGTAAAACAGCCATGTTATCCGGTTTCATTGGGGGGCGAATGGGAAGGCCCCAAAGAATATACCCTGTTTTCGGATACTCTGAGCGGAGTCTTGTTTTGCAATCACTGCCGGTTCACAGTTGTTTACCATGACATGTACACTACCACACCCGACGAACAGTATTATATTGCAGTTGTGGGAGTATTTATCGAAGGAGGGCCAGAATGCAGGAATTGCGACCTGCAAACGATATTAAATACTTTTTACAAATGTAAACTCAAACATCTGAGCGTTAATCCGGATCCTGGTAAACCGGACATGGAAGATATGTACGGCCCTTGGATAAAAAGCCATACAATGCAATTTTCCACTCCCGGCAGTTGTAAAACATCCGGCAGAAGCTGCAGCCCGGCGCAGTATTGATGCGTACAGAATATGCAGGTAGAATTCGACGACGACTACAGGGTAATTGAGGTTACGCCTGCATATACCTGGGACATTAATCCTATCTGCTCTTCGCCTTGCGTGTCCAAATGCAAGGATATACCTTTTCTGCCAAAGGATTACCCCCCGGATATTAATGACTGCGATATACCGTGTAATTTCGGCGAATGGGAATATGATTTTAGATACGTACCAATTGACGCATGCCCGGGCTGCCAGGTTAGAATTGATTTTAAGCACAGGATTTCCGATGCAGAGGACTGCTACGAATTTAAGGATTACAAAATACTCGGCCTGCATTTAGACGGCTGCGAAAGCTGCCCGATGTACGGTGCGGAATTATTCGAGTACAGCTTGCACTGGCTGCTGAAAAACGGGCCGCTGGAACAGCCTCAGGAATTTTCTTGCGATACTAATTTCAGGGTTGTTAACGCCCCCTGCTGGCGCCTGATGAACGACCACGAATTTCATCCCTGCGCAAACGACAACTGCTGCTGGAGCCGTTATAAGATATGCAATCCGCAAAGGCCCGAAGATCCTGAAAAAATTGAACAATCCCAAAACGAAATGCTTCACTGCGAAGCTACGAATGCCTGCGTTTTTGTCTGCGATAATAATTCGCCGAGGATTGCCCTGCCTCAGGATGAAGAAGAAATTAAAAGCGATAAAACCGCTAAGGCTTTGTTCGATCTGAAATCAAATTACTGCGAAGCGCTATTAACGGTAGAAAATTCATTTGCAGGCGATATTGTATTAGAGATTAGCAACACAATAGGAATTACAATCTATAAAGAAACATACCTGAAAATGGGTTATAATCTGTACGCAAATATTAATATTAAGGACTGCGTAAACGGTTCTTATTTTTACAGGATTTTGCAAAACGGGATATGTATAGGCAGAGGCTCGTTTGTAGTAACTAAATGATATGTAATATATTGGGGCAGGCATCAGCCTGCCCCGCTTAGTATTTAAATAAAAGGCGGAGTAAATGAATAAAGTTAAAACAATAATTTTAATAGTATTAGCTTGTTGCAATTTGAACCTGAACGCCCAAACAGGCACATGGCGGATTGTGGATTCGGTGAGAAGTAAAGTTTATCAAACAATGTCATTAAAAGCCATCGATTGTGTTGATACTTTAAATTGTGCTGTATTAGGCAATTATGGATGGACCTGGCCATTAATTACTTCCACACAAGACGGCGGAAATACATGGGAACTAAATTTCATTGACTCTATATCAAAAGGCGACCAGGATTTATATATCCCTGCCAATGAAATCTGTTATGCCGATACATCATTGTGCATAATGATATGCGACGAAGGCTATTATTATATATCGAGGGATAAATGCAAAACATGGGAGAAGTTAAGGCTTGGCAAAGACCCTTTGAACAGGATTTCATTTTTAAACAAAGATGTGGGGGTTATAAATTCTTATTACAACCTCTACATTACCAGGGACGGAGCCAGAAGCTGGGAAACAATTAGTTACGACAGCCTGAATATTAGCCAGAATGGTATTACCGAAGCTTTCATTTTTGTTTACTATCTTAATGAAATGGCATTGTATTTAATGCTCTACGTAGATGATCAAAATTTCATTGTTAAATCCGAAGACGGAGGAAAAACCTGGAAAT
>DAINRZ010000599.1:0-2608 GCA_036741575.1 Kapaibacterium sp. (SeqCode) | reverse complement strand
CATTTGTTAAGTAACATTATAATGAAAATTGTTCCAAATATTATTTGGCTTCGACAATGAAAATTTTGTATGTTTTTTTATTTATAATTTGTGCCGGTGCCTCGGCAGCAGATTATAATTTCATAAATTCCAACGGCGAGAAAACAAAGATTAAACCAGTGGTCTTAAACGGAAAAGAGTATATTTCCATAAACAGGTACTATAAATCAATATTTCCCGGCAGCGCTTTCGATACGAAAGCCAATACACTTAATCATAAAGGCTCTGTTATAAAAATTACGCCATCCACATTTTATCTGCTATGCACTGCCAAAGGCAAAACTTATTCGGCCCAGATGAGCCTGCCGGCTATCAAACCAGGCGCCGACCTGCTTGTCCCACTCGAATCATTTTTTATTGCATTAAACCAATTCCCCGGTTATTCAGCAGGATTGGATGAAAAAGTAATTGTATTACAAAAATTCTCTCACGAAAAGAATAATTCGAACCAAAGTAATACAATTTCTGAAACTAATGGTTCCGGTAACGAAAAATCATCAGCCGCGGTCAGCAATCAACTAATTTCAGGTTTGAAGAATCATGATAGCAGCGAAACCGGCGAGCCTTTCACCGCAGATAACAATACTGACAAAAATGGCAATTACAGTTACGACAGTAAGCTGTTCGAATCGTTTGGCCATACCTCAGCCGGTTTTCTTGATAAGTTTGAAATAATTAATAAAATTGAAAAAGAATCTGAGAATCTTTCTAATGAAACGGCAACAAGCAAGATTATTAATCTTCCTGCTACAAAGGAATCAAATAAATTGGAAATGTCTTATCCCCCGAATTTATACGTCATCCCCAAAAACTTAATACGCAGAGAACTGCAGGAAATAAAATCGAAAGTCAATGATAATTAATATTCCAGGTTTAAAATGAATTCCATTTACATTCTGTTATTCGGTATCGTTTGGTTTGTTTTTGCATACTTTTGGTATGGCAATGTAATCAAAAAAAGGCTTATATCGAGCAATGATTCAAATCCCACCCCGTCGAACAGGATTAACGACGGCAAAGACTATGTGCCTACTAAACCTTCTATACTGTTCGGCCATCATTTCTCGTCGATAGCAGGTGCCGGGCCGATAGTAGGGCCGATAATTGCATTCGCACTATTCGGCTGGCTGCCGGCACTTATCTGGGTGGCTGTCGGTTCGGTGTTCATGGGCGCAGTCCACGACTATTCAGCTATGATGGTCAGCGTGCGCAACGAAGGCAAATCCATCGTCGAGATAACAGAAAAAGCCGTTTCGCCGCTGGCACGCAATATTTTTTCGATATTCGTCTGGCTGGCCCTCGTTCTGGTTATTGCCGTATTCACCGACTTAACCGTTAAGACATTCATGGAAGGTCCCGGTATCATTTTTCCTACATTTGGATTGATTGCCGTTGCCTCGGCATTCGGTTTTATGGTTTACCGGCTGAAAATGAACAGTGCGCTTGCCACTGTTATTTCGCTTGCGCTAATATTCCTGCTGATAATTTTCGGCTCACAGTATGAAATCAAAATTGATTCGCCCCATGCTGGATTAATCTGGACCGTGATAATCCTCGTTTATGCTTATGTTGCTTCTACCCTGCCGGTATGGATGCTTCTGCAGCCCAGGGATTACCTGTCGATGTACATACTCGTTGCCGGCCTTGTGCTTGGATTTGCCGGTATGGTGGTATTAAGGCCCGAAATAAACGCCCCCGCCTTTGTGTCGTTCGACAGCAAGATGGGGCCGATGTTCCCAATTTTATTTATCACAATTGCCTGCGGCGCCATATCGGGTTTCCATTCATTAGTATCCAGCGGCACCTCGGCCAAGCAGCTGAATGTGGAATCCGACGGTAAAAAAGTTGCTTTCGGATCGATGCTTACCGAAGGTTTCCTTGCCCTGCTGGTGATTGCAATGGTTGCCAGTGTGTTTAGCTGGGAGGGAAACAACGTAGGCCTGATAAACTTCGGGGAATTATTTAAAAAAGGCCCGACAATAGTTTTCGGCAATGCATTTGGAATATCCGTTGAATCAATCGGCATACCTCTGGCTTCGGGCATATCGTTCGGCATCCTGATGCTTAATGCATTTATCCTGACGACACTCGATACTTCTACAAGGCTGAACAGGTATATCGTCCACGAAACTTTAGGCGAAAAGGTCGGCGGTATTTTCAAAAACAGGCATTTCGCTGCCGGAGCCAGCGTTATCGCTGCTTTTCTCCTGCTCGAAACAGGCGGCTACAGTGTGTTGTGGCATACCTTCGGTGCAGCCAACCAGTTAATTGCTGCTATGGCTTTATTTGTAATAACATCTTACTATCTTGGTATTAAAGCACCAACAAAATACACTCTGACACCCGCATTTATCATGCTTATAATAGTTGAAACAGCGCTGGCATATAATATCATAGCAACATATATCCCCCGGCAAGACTGGCTTCTTGCATCGATTTCTGCGGCACTGTTCATTTTGGGGCTTGTCGTGGCCTGGGAATCAACAAAAAGGATACGAACCTTGAAATCTGAAAACAAAAGCCGATAATAATATTATAATAATTTCATTGTATCTGCTAATTTTGCAGA
>DAINRZ010000598.1:0-2616 GCA_036741575.1 Kapaibacterium sp. (SeqCode) | reverse complement strand
AAAGCAGAGTTACTAAGAAAAACAGTTGATACGGTTGGTATTATAGGCGAGCCTGGCGAACAAATACAGAATGTAATTTCGGTGGGAATGCTAAGCGAAGGATGGGATGCAAAGTCAGTTACTCATATAATGGGATTGCGTGCATTTTCGAGCCAGTTATTATGCGAACAGGTTGTGGGCCGCGGCCTTCGGCGGGTTACTTATGAAATAAACAATGAGACCGGATTGTTTAATCCTGAGTACGTGAATATTTTTGGCATACCGTTTACATTTTTGCCGCACGAAGGCGGCGAAAACATTCAGCTTGATTCACCAAAACTTGCAACTAAAATCGAACCCGATAAAAAGAAGCAAAAACACGAAATTATATTTCCTAATATCGATAGAATAGAGCACACTTTAAAACCGGAATTATCATTGAATATGGATAATGTTCCCTACCTCGAACTCGATCCTTACGAAAATGTTACATCTGCTGAAATGGCGGCAATTTTAAACGGCAAACCGAGCATGATGGATTTAACGGAAATCGATTTAAATGAGATTGGCGAAAAAATAAGATTGCAGACAATTATTTTTGAAACGGCTAAAAGAATTTATCAATCAGAACAGCCCTTATGGAAAGGGAACAAAGAATTGTTGCTTATTCAATTAATAAAAATAATTGAAAAGTTTGTTTTGTCCGATAAAATTACTGTAATTCAAAATCTTTTTGCTGCTGAAGAAGTGAAAAAGAGATTATTATTAATTTTAAATATGAACAAAATTGTCCATCATATTTGGCAGGCAATTCATTTTGAGAACAACGATACAATTGTACCTGTTTTTAATATAGTAAAACCAAACCGTTCTACCTCCGAGATGCCTGTATGGTACACAACAAAACCTTGCCAGCATACTAAGAAATCACATGTAAACTTTTGTATACTCGACAGTACATGGGAATCGACTGAGGCGTATCATCTGGATAAGCATCCAAACGTTGTTTCGTGGGTGAAAAATGACCATCTCGGTTTCGAGGTTTCCTACAATTATCAGGGTGTTATTCATAAGTACAGGCCGGATTTTATTGTCAAAATGAAATCGGGAGTAATGTTAGTCCTAGAAACTAAGGGTAAAGTAGATGAGTTAAGCAAAACAAAACAAAAATATCTGGAAGAGTGGATAAAAGCAGTCAATAATCACGGCGGTTATGGTATATGGGCATCGGCAATGTCAAAGCATCCTTCTGATGTTGAGTCAATTTTGAATCGTTTTTAACATAATTAGGTTCAATGAAAATTATTCCCTTGTAATATTCAGGTTTATTACTTTATCTCATTATTTACCAGAAGTTTAACCATTTTCGTGACGTCACGAAAATGGTATGGGTTTTCTTCTCATTTGCCCCCCTTCTTCACTTCAATATTAGCTTCGCTGGCCTCCGCTTCACTTCGAAATTCACCATTCCTTATTCGATATTCGATATTTCTTCCTCCCCTTCGAATGCGGAGAGTCACCCTCCCACAAAATAGGCCGGCAGCAGAATACGGAATACTGCTCCGCCGCTGTCGCCCATATCCACTTCCATCGAGCCGCGGTGGCGCTCCACTATGCCCCAGCTTACGGCCAGGCCCAGGCCGTTGGTGCCCTTGGTGGAGAAAAACGGCTCGAATAGCTTATCGACAAGGTTTTCGGGAATGCCCGGGCCGTTGTCTTCCACCGATATAATACAATTACTGCTCTTGCGGTCGTATTCGGTCGAAAGCGTAATCTCGCCTTTGTAGCTCATTGCGTCGGCTGCATTTATCATCAGGTTGAGCACCACCTGTATCATCTGCTTGATATCGGCCTGCACCATAGGCACGCTCTTGCCGCGCAGGATTTCGATGTTAATATCCTTGAACTGCGGCAGCCTGTGCACAAGCAGCAGGGATTGGTCAATGATTGAGTCGGGGTGGATGTTTTCGAGCGCGGGTTTATCCTGCTTTGCAAAGTCGAGCAGGTTGCGCACAATATCGCGGCAGCGCAGAGTCTCCCTGATAATGACGGAGATGTCGTCGCACTGGGCGCTTCCATCGGGCAATCCATCCTTCAGGTCTTCGGCATAAGCCAATATTCCCGTCAGGGGATTGTTGATTTCGTGGGCCACGCCGGCTGCCAGCCTGCCCAGCGAGGCAAGCTTTTCGCTCTGCACCAGCTGTTCCTGCAGGCGGCGCTCTCGCGTCACGTCTCTGGCAATAGTGCACACGCCTGTGATGTCGCCTTTGTAATCGGTCAGCGGGAACCGCACGGTCTGGAAGTTGTGGTCCTGCCCGTCGATAGGGATAATTTCGTCGTAGAGCCTTGCCGAGCGCGATTCGATTACCTCTTTGTCGTGCCTGGTAATGGTTTCAGCCAGTGGTTTTTGCAGCAGTTCGCCGGGAGTTTTGCCGGCAAACTCTGCCAAAGGAATATTGAGCGCTTTTGCCGTAACGGGATTGACGATAATATACCTGCCGTCGAGCCCTTTGATTGAAATCCAGTCCTGCGCCGAGTTGATAAAGCCGAGGAACTTCTGCTCGGCGCTTTCAATTTCGCGCTGCAGTTTCACTCTTTCGGTAATTTTATGCCAGGTGCTCAGCACAAATTCCATCT
>DAINRZ010000597.1:0-2637 GCA_036741575.1 Kapaibacterium sp. (SeqCode) | reverse complement strand
CTGCCGGCATTCAGGTATCCCGGCAGAATTTGTATCAGCATACAATACCAGGGGCTGTCGTACCGCAGTAGCAACTATTTCGAGTCAGCTATTTCCGATAAGTTCGATATATATGTTTTTGGAAAAATTACTTGCAAGCTCGAATTGTTTTACATTAATTTGAGTTCCGAATTGAAAGTCAGCGAAGATGAGGCCGATTTAATAAAAGTAGTAACCGACAGAATCGGAAAAACTCTTGAAAGAAGGATTGCTACCGGCGAAATGCGTGACTCCCGTGAGCAGCTTAGGGCTTTGACAGCCCACCTTCATTCTTCACTCGAAAAAGAAAGGATTTCCATATCCCGTGAAATTCACGATGAACTGGGCCAGGTGCTCACTGCCCTGAAAATAAACCTAACTCTGCTGGAAAAACACTTACAGCAAAAGGAACAGGACGATGAGACGGAATTTCTTGCCACAGAACTTAAGGACATGGAATCGATTATCGATATAACAATTAAAAAAGTAAGAAAGCTGATTACAAATTTACGGCCCGAGGTGCTGGATAATCTCGGTTTAATTGAAGCATTGGAATGGCAATCGGCAGAATTTCAGAAGAATACGGGCATTAAGTGCAGTTTTATCAGCAGCACAGAATCTATTGATCCTGATAAAGATATTACCATAGCTATTTTCAGGATTTACCAGGAAGCGCTGACCAACGTGGCAAGGCATTCCAGGGCAACACGGGTGAAATCCAGCTTCAGCGATACTAATGAAAACCTTGAACTATGTATATCCGATAACGGTATTGGTATTAATAAAGCCAAGTTGAATGCCGATAATTCTTTTGGTATTTTGGGAATGAAAGAAAGGGCTATTATATGCGGCGGGACTATAGAATTCGAATCGAACGAGGACAGCGGCACAACCGTTAGGCTTGTAATTCCAAACAAGAAATAATTATAGCAGGGGCAAATGATTAAAATACTTATAGTTGACGACCATTTCCTGATAAGGGAAGGTTTCAAGAATATCATATCAAACGAAATTGATATGTCTATTGCCGGCGAGGCCGAAAATGCAGCCGAAGCGCTTAAGCTGATACGCGAAACCGACTTCGACGTTCTGGCTCTGGATATAAGCATGCCTGACCGTTCCGGGCTCGATTTGATGAAAGATATACAAAAGCTGAAACCGGAAGCCAGGATACTTATCTTAAGTATGCACCCCGAAGACAGGTTTGCACTTCGGGCAATCAAATCGGGTGCTCACGGTTATATAACCAAAGAAAGTGCTCCGCAGGAGATGGTAAAAGCGATACGAAAAGTTATGGAAGGGAGGAAATATATTAGCGAAGCGCTTGGCGAGAAGCTTGCCGCCGAATTTACTGTCGAAACCAAAAAAATGCCTCACGAATCGCTATCGGACAGGGAATTCCAGGTGCTTTGCAAAATTGGCGAAGGAAAAACCGTTACGCAGATAGCCGATGAACTATCGCTTAGTATTAGTACTGTAAATACATATAGAATAAGAATATTAGAGAAGCTGAACGTTAATTCGAATGCCAGCCTTATTCACTATGTGGTAAAGAATAATCTTGTAGAATAACAACAAGTTGATATTGTAAACTTAATTAGAGTTAATCCCATAAAGAAAATATTCCATTCAACTCGCTAATTAGTGAGCTATTCTTTTCTTTTTGATCATACCGCCTTTAGTATCTTTAATTCTGTGCATGATAATAAAGGCAGATGGATCGATATTTTCAATTTCTTTCTTTAATTTGTTGATTTCAAGTCTTGTTACTACAGTATATACAATTTTCAGGGCAGCGCTCTGGCCTTCTCCCTCTACCGGCAGCAAGCCTCTTTCGCCGTTATATATTGTGACGCCGTTGCCCAAATCGTTTACAATCATATCTCTTATATCAGAATAAGATTCAGAAATTATTGTTACTCCGGTATATTCTTCTATGCCGTCGATAAGGAAATCAACCGTTTTGGAAGCCGAAAGGTAGGTAAGGATAGAATATAGGGCTGTTTCCACAGAAAGCAAATAAACAGCCACCGAAAATATTATAATATTAATAACAAGAATAATGTCTCCTATCGAAACCCCTATTTTTTTACTCAAAACAATTGCCATTATTTCGGTTCCGTCAATAACACTGCCTCCCCTGATAGCCATGCCTGTTCCCACCCCCAGGAAAAATCCGCCGAAAACCGAAATCAGCAATTTATCTTCTGTTATTATGGGATACGGTATTACTGCTAAGCATACAGCAAGGCCTATTACAGC
The DNA here is from genome assembly GCA_036741575.1 of Kapaibacterium sp. (SeqCode). Taxonomy (GTDB): domain Bacteria; phylum Bacteroidota; class Ignavibacteria; order Kapaibacteriales; family UBA2268; genus DAINRZ01. The sequence continues at coordinate 357 of DAINRZ010000597.1, read as the reverse complement.
CAGTGTACCTTTTATGGCCAGGCTTCGGCCTACGGATTTCATTCCCAGGATGAAAAACGGAAGATTCACAATTACTACAAGAAAAGATATAGGCACAACAGTTTTTTCGGATATTAACAATGATATGCCCATTGCTCCTCCATCGATAAAATTATTCGGGAGCAGAAAGCCCTTCAAGCCGAATCCTGCCGACACTATTCCAGTGCCTATGAAAATAATATCGATAATTTCTTTTTTTAAAACTTTTCTTTTCATTGAAATTAACTATTATTCAATTTTTTTATTGCCAAACCAAATTTAATAAACTCAACTTTCCGTGAAGTACAAAATATATTAAGTATTTTATAAATCAAAGAT
>DAINRZ010000596.1:0-2637 GCA_036741575.1 Kapaibacterium sp. (SeqCode) | reverse complement strand
ACTAAACATCGAAATGGCGCCTTCCGATGATGTGATTGCACATCGAAAATGGCTGGCAGAGCACATTTCCGAAGTGGGCAGCAATACTATACGAATACTGAAAGATGCAAAAAACTTCATAGACTTTCTTGGCGATTTAATAATCAAACTGCTGGTGCTGATTGTCAATCCCTGGAAGATGCGCTGGAAGGATTTTCCCTTCCAGTTTTTCAGGTCGGGAGTGGCCGCACTACCGATTATTTTGCTGATATTGTTCCTGATCGGCCTTGTCACGGGCTACCAGGGGGCTGTTCAATTGCATCAGTTCGGCGCTGATATGTATATTGCCGATATGGTTGGTATATCCATTACACGAGAACTTGGCCCTCTTATGACGGCAATAATTATTGCGGGCAGGTCGGGTTCGTCGTTTGCTGCTGAAATTGGCACAATGAAGGTTTCTGAAGAAATTGACGCACTCAACTCGATGGGCTTCGATTATATGCGCTTTCTTGTTATGCCCCGGGTGCTGTCTGTTGTGATAGCAATGCCTTTCCTTACTTTGCTTGCAGATTTTGCAGGTGTATTAGGAGGCCTTGTCTCTGCGCTGGCTGTGCTCAATCTGACTCTTACGGGTTACCTGAACGGCCTGCAGGGCGCACTGGACTATGGCGACCTGCTGGGCGGGCTGTTCAAATCGATGATATTCGGATTCCTTATAGCTACCGTCGGGTGTTTCCGCGGAATGCAGGTGAGCGGCGGCGCCGAAAGCGTCGGAAAATATACTACTGCCTCTGTTGTGGCCGGTATATTTCTTATCATTGTTGCCGATGCAGTTTTTACATTCATTTTTACTGCTTTGGGTATCTAAAAGTGAATGCAAAACCCATCATAGAGGCAAAAAATATTACCGTCAGGTACGGCAGCCTGACTGTACTTGAGAATGTGTCCTTCGGAATTAACAGGGGCGAAATATTCAGCATAGTCGGGGGCAGCGGGTGCGGCAAAAGCACGCTGATGCGCCAGCTCATCGGCCTGGAAAGGCCTACCGAAGGCACTGTTTTCATAGACGGAGAAGATTTTACCAATTCATACGGCAATCAAAGGCGAAATATCCTCAGGAAATTCGGCGTTATGTTTCAGTCTTCCGGTTTGTTTGCCTCTATGACGCTTGCCGAGAATATTGCCTTGCCGCTGGAAACTTATACTAAATTGAGCAGAGACAGAATAGTGGATTTGATAGAGCTTAAACTCCGTGCCGTGGGCCTTGCCGGTTTCGAAGGCTACCTTCCTTCCGAAATAAGCGGAGGTATGAAAAAAAGGGCAGCATTGGCCCGCGCTATGGCTCTCGATCCAAATATCCTGGTTTTTGACGAGCCTTCTTCGGGGCTCGATCCATTGACTTCGGCAAATTTGGATAAGCTGATAGTGGAGCTAAACAATGCACTTGGCACAACAATGATTGTCGTTACCCACGACCTGGCAAGCTGTCTGGCAATTTCGCACAGGATACTGATGCTCGATAAAAGTGTAAAGGGGGTACTCTTCGAAGGTACTCCTGAAAGTGTAAGAGAATTCAGGGATAATAAATATGTTTATAATTTCTTTAATAGAATTGCCGATTAATCGGCAGGGGGACTTATGGCTAAACAAATAGCAACCCGCAGGTTTTCTGCTTCGTTCATTGTAGGGCTTTTTGTTATCGTTGGCACCCTGGCGCTTGCTGTTGTCGTCGTATGGCTGGGCGCCAACAGGTTCCTGAAGGAAAACAAGCTTTATGCCACTTATTTCGACGGTTCTATCGGCGGCCTTGAAACAGGCTCGCCTGTCAAATACCAGGGGGTGCCTGTCGGCACTGTTTCCAGGGTCAGTGTTGCCCCCGACGGCAGGCTAATCGAAGTGATAATGGCTATCGGCGAAGAAATGATTATTACCGACAGCATGAGGGCTACAGCAGAATTTTCAGGGATAGCAGGCGGTAAATTTGTCCAGCTTTTCTACCCTACAAATATGGAAATGGCTGGAATATACCCAAAATTATCATTCAAGCCAGAATACCCTGTTATCAGGTCGTCGCCTTCGGGTTTCGAAGAAATTGAAATTGCTGCAAAGGAGGTCATTAATAATCTTAGGCTCATAGAATTCGGCAGGATTTCCACAGAAATGATTAATTTCCTCGACCAGTCGTCCAGGTTTATGGTGTCTGCCAATAAACTTGTCTCGGACGAAAAAATTCAGGCTTCGCTCGAAAATTTGCTGGCAGCTTCGGAGCACATTCGGAATATAGCAGGAAAGGCGGATTCATCTTATTTCATTGCTAATCTTGAATATTCGGCAGAATCGATATTAAGAACGTCCAAATCACTCGAAAAATTCTCCGAGATGCTTAATAAGCAAGTCGATGGGCTCGACCTCCCCCAAAAAGCAGTAGCTATACAATCCAGATATGATACTCTTATGTCGAATACTCAATTAATGCTTAATTCTCTTGCCTTCAGGACCGAAAACATATTATTTAATTTCAACGAGCTTGTCAGCTCGATGAAACTGACAAACAAACAGATTAGCAGGTCTTTAAAGGAGATTAGCGACAATCCTTCGCAGGTTTTCCTAAGCGAACCTCCTGAAAAGGAAAAGTGAGAAATTACAATCTCCCGT
>DAINRZ010000595.1:0-2642 GCA_036741575.1 Kapaibacterium sp. (SeqCode) | reverse complement strand
TTATTTAACATATTATAATAAATTTTCAATAAGTTTTTTCTCGTTGTTCTTTTCGAACTGCACAACGATTGCCCTGCCGCCGTTGCTTGTCACTTCCTTAGCCCTGACGATACCGACATCATCCCATACTGTATGGAATATCACGTCGCCTATTTGATACTCGTCCCTTGGGGTGTACCTGCGTGCGTCTTCGCGGGAAATGTGAACGACTGCTTTGGATTTATCATTCTCGGCTTCGATTGCGTCGAGGTTAACAAGCTGCGAATGCCTGCTGCGGGTGCAGCGGGCCCACTGGTGCCTGCCTCTTTCGGTTTCAATCGGTTCGCCGATTAACTCGTGCTTTGTTTCTTTCATAAGAAACGGCGAGTAAAGAGTTATGTATTTAGCTCTTCTCGATCTTTTTCTACCTGCCATAACCCATTTATCAATATATTTTAAAAAATTATTTTTTGTACTTGCAAAATTAATGAATTTTTCTTTAAATTGCAAACTTACATTGAGATATAATAATTAACGGGTTATAATTTCCTTAATGTTTTTGCTATAATCCAATTCCGTGCCATTAATTTTGTTCAAGTAATTTTTTCAAATCGGTTATCATTGGTATTGGTGTCGGGTTGGTTTTGTTCAACAGTGCAAGATAATAGCTAACCCAATCAGCCAGATAAACCAGGTCGATCATTCTTGTAAGCAAGTGCTTCCCTTCGCCCTCCAGTTCTATAATATCTTTTACTTTACCATTAAGTATGCTTCTAAGGAATTCGTATCTCAGGCTGATTCTCGGATTGTCTGCCGCATCCCTGAGAATAATAGCCGAAAAGTTCGAAACCGCACTCAGGGGCAAGCCGTTTTCGGTAATAGTCCAGCCGTTAACCTCGTTGTGGTTCATTTCGGGCAGGAATCCGCCAAAAGCCGGGTTTTTTGCATTTTCCTGTATCTGGTTGCGCCAGCGGATATTGATTGAATCGAGCCTTTCTTCGGCAGAATATATTACAGGTATTGTCCTGAAAAGATTTTTTGCTAAATTAAGGGCTTTATTCTCCGGGGAATTAAAATCCGAATATTCGGCAGCTCTTTTTGCCAGCAAGGGTTCTAATTCTTCTATGGCGTTTTCAGTTGTACTAATTGATTCCCTGCTTATTAATCCGTTATTTATAAAAATATAAATAAGCGGAAAAATTGAATAGGCTAAGGCACAGCGGGGCTGAAAACCTCCGGGGATAATTGCCACAGGCAGGTTGCCCGATTCGGCAATGCTTTTAAGTTTTCCACCCGATGTAATACAATATATTTTTTCCGTTACTCTCCGCGCGTCTTCCATAGCGCTGAGTGTTTCCTCGGTGTTGCCGGAGTATGAGCATACTAATACGCTGTAGGTTCTGTCGATATGTTTTGGCAGGCGGTAATTCCTGAATACGTTTATATTTAAGTGTCCTGCTCCATCAAGGGCGCTGAAGTATGATTTCAACATCGATCCGCCAATAGCAGAGCCGCCCATACCAAGAATCGCGATATTATTTGTTTCGGGCTTTGAACTGAATTTCGGGGATTGCCTTCCGATTTCTATTGCATGCTTTACCTGGCCTGGGAAATCTTTTATAACATCAAACATTCTTTCGGAATCGAATTTTTGTTTAAGATTTTCAATATCAGATTTATTCATTTTTGCTCCGGGAATTAGGGTTGGTTTTTTAAAATAAATGTAGAATCATAAAGTACCGAGGCAGAGCCGAAAACTCCCATTGCTCCCTTTAGATTTGAAAGCCTTGTATCGTAAGTACCTCCCCTTTGTACCTGCAGGAACCATTTGCCAAAGTTCGAATCCGGCTTGTAAACTGCGAATTCATGCAATCCATACCATTTCAATATATTCCATATAAAGGGCGTTTTATTGTTGCCCAGTGGCCCAGCCCAAACTACAGGGTCATTATAGTATCTGGATTGGGTTGCAAACGGTTTATATGTCCGCCTGTTTTTTTCGTTGCTGCCCCCTAAATATTTACCATATTCCAAAGTATCCAGGCACTTTACCCTGACAAAATACCAGTTGAAACCGCCGCCCGGATTCATCCACTCATAATTTAATGAATCCTGTGGGGGCAACTTCAATGTATCTACAGGGTACTGTATATACGGTTGAAGGCTTTTTACCCAGTTCATTCTGCCGGATGTTTTAGTTTTGCCGGTAATAGTTTCTCCATTATTCAGGATGATCTCAAGGTTATAAATTGTGTTTGGTTTCACTTTGTATTCAAAATCAGGATAATAATAACCCGGATTCAGACTATCGTCACGGAACTGAAGGCTATAACTTCCTGTGCTGTCGTATACCCTGACCCTGGCATCGCGAATCAAACTACCAATATAGTTGAAAGAATCGGATACGGGCTGGGAAGCCTGTATAATAATCCCCTGAATCGGTTCATCTACAAATATATATGCTTCCACAAATACAGCAGGAATGTAGTCGTTGGGAATATCGCTTTCGCATGAACCGAGAACTGCAACAAATACAACTGAAACAATTAATATTAATAAAGAATGAATATTATATCTATATTTTTTTAATTTTTTCATAATTACCTAAAAATTTACCTCCAGAGAAATTGATGGAATTATCGGCAGTAATTTGACGTCTTCCA
>DAINRZ010000594.1:0-2646 GCA_036741575.1 Kapaibacterium sp. (SeqCode) | reverse complement strand
GTTTATTATTTATAATATCGCCAAGGTTTTCAGGTTGCGCTTCGGTTGCAGCCTGAGCCTTCGAATATTCGAAAATACTTCTGTAAATCTTTTCGATAAGCCCTTTGAAGTGCGGGTCTTCACTGGAAACCTTAGCCCTGTTCAGGATTTCGAATTCCCTGTCTTTGTCGGTAAGCTGCACATTGTGAGCCGCTTTGTCTTCGATAATCTTTTTTGAAAGAGCAAACCTCTGATTGAGCAGGCTTGCAACTTCACCGTCGATTTTATCAATTTCCTGTCTTAACTGCCTGTATTCTTCGTTCATTACGTTTTCTATTTAAATGCCGGAATTCCCGTTAGGTGCTCTCCGAGTATCAATGTATGAATATCGTGCGTGCCCTCGTATGTCTTAACCGATTCGAGGTTTGCCGCATGCCTCATTACCGGGTATTCGTCCAGTATCCCGTTGGCTCCGTGAATCTCTCTGGCAATCCTGGCAGCTTCGAGTGCTATATGTACATTATTCCTCTTTGCCAGCGAAATCATATATGGTTTGTCGGTGCCGCTGTCCTTCATCCTGCCAAGCCTATAGTTCACAAGCTGGGCTTTGGTAATCTCATTTGCCATCCAGACGAGTTTTTCCTGGATAATCTGGAATGAAGCGATTGGTTTGTCGAATTGAATTCTAGATTTTGCATAATTAAGAGAAGAATCATAAACAGAAAGCGCCGCGCCAACGGCCCCCCATGCAATCCCGTAGCGGGCCTGGTTCAGGCAGCTGAGAGGCCCGCGGAGTCCTGTAACATTAAGAATATTCGATTCGGGAATTTCGCAATCCTGGAAAATCAATTCGGAAGTGATAGATGCCCTTAGTGAATGTTTGCCTGTCATTTCGGGCGCACTAAAGCCAGCAGTACCTTTTTCGACCAGGAAGCCGCGTACAGCGCCCTCCAGTTTTGCCCAGACGACGGCGACATCGGCAATAGTGCCGTTCGTAATCCACATTTTTGCTCCGTTCAGCAGGTAGCCCCCATCTGTTTTAACAGCATTTGTCAGCATGCCGCCGGGATTGGAGCCAAAGTCTGGCTCTGTAAGCCCAAAGCAGCCAATTGCTTCGGCCGATCCAAGCTTTGGCAGCCATTTCCTCTTGATATCTTCGGAGCCATATTGATATAAAGGATACATCACAAGGGAATTCTGCACCGAAGCAGTCGAGCGGATAGCCGAATCTCCCCGCTCGAGCTCCTGCATTGCAAGGCCGTAAGATGTGTAATTGGCTCCCGCGCCTCCGTATTCTTCGGGGATTGTAATGCCGAACAGCCCCAGTTCGGCCATCTTGGGCAGCAGTTCCAGCGGCGCTTTGCCTTGGCGGTAATATTTTTCGATAACAGGTATTATTTCATTTTCGGTAAAGCTTCGGACGGAATCCCTAACCAGTTTTTCGTCCTCAGTATATAATTCATCAAGGTTGTACAAATCGATTTCATTGAGCGGCATTTATTTCTCCGATAAAAAATGTTTTCCAAAAAAAATAAAAACTTAACGTCATAGTCGATTATAAAATGCAAAAATTTTAATCAGTTAACACACGGAAATTTCGTAATTTTGCTTATGGTATTTGAATTAATAGTATAAAGTTATTAATTTTGTATAGTTCTCTATGGGCTATATGCCCATTTTTTATTGTTTGGAGGACTTGTTTAAATAACGGTAAGTTTCTTATTTTTCAAGGATTAAAGAGGCAAAAGGCTAATGCCACGAAGAAGAACAAAATTTAGAGCCGATAAAAAGACGATTATCGAAGCTTTTGCCGAGATGGCAAAAGAAAAAAATATCGACCGCGACCTGCTGCAGGGCGTCGTCGAAGAAACGCTTTCCATGCTGGTACGTAAAAAATACGGGCAGGATGCCAATTTCGAAATAATTGTCAATATGGACAAAGGCGACGTTGAAATTTATATGATGAGGACAGTCGTCGATGAAGTGGAAGACCCTGTGCTCGAAGTAACGCTCGAAGAAGCCTTAGAAAGAGGCGAAGAAGATTCTTATGATATTGGCGATGAGTTTATCGAGGAAATTACTCTCGACAACATATCCGAAAATTTCGGCAGAAGGCTGATAATACTTGCCGCCCAAAACCTAAACCAAAGAATAAGGGATATTGAGAAAGACAACCTATATAACGAATATATAAGTAAAGTAGGCGAAATACTTGTAGGTGAAATCTACCAGGTAAGGCGCAATAACATACTCATTCTCCATAATAAAGTGGAAATGATGCTGCCCAGGGAAGAACAAATACCCAACGAGCCTTACCGCTTTCGCAAAAACCATACGATAAAGACTATTGTAAAAGAAGTGAGGCGATCGGGCGCTTCGGGCCAGCCGGAAATTATCCTGTCGAGGGCTTCGGACGACTTCCTGAAAAGGCTATTCGAGATAGAAATTCCCGAAATCTACGACGGTATCATCCAGATAAAATCGATTGCCCGCGACCCAGGCGAACGGTCAAAGGTTGCCGTCACATCGTTTGACGACCGTGTCGATCCGGTGGGTGGCCGTATCATTAAAAAAAAAATAAGGAAACATTCAATTGTCAGAGAAATCAACAATGATAATATCGACTTCATTGAGTATTCAGAAAATCATTTGGTATATATTTCGAGG
>DAINRZ010000593.1:0-2646 GCA_036741575.1 Kapaibacterium sp. (SeqCode) | reverse complement strand
TAGATGACAGAGTGTTCAATTGGGATTAATTGAAAGAAAGGAAAGAGAAAAAGAAATGCGCCGCAGGCAGATAATGGACGCAGGCGAGATGCTTTTCATTACTAACGGTTTCCGAAACACGACAATGGATCAGATTGCTAATCACTGTGAAATAGCGCGCGGCACGGTTTATCTTTACTTTAAAAACAAATTTGAGCTTTTCGTGGAATTGATTATCAGGAGCCTTGAATCCTTTATACAGAATATACGTGAAAACCTGAAAGCAGCTAATACAATCGAAGAAAAGCTTAGCCTTGTAGGCAGGTGCTACCTTGACCTTTACAAGAAAAACCGGAACGGATTTATGCTCATGAATTTCCATGATACTAATGGTACCGAGGATACTGTGCCACAGGATAAAATCCAATACCTTCTGCACAAAAACCAGGAAGTATGGGATATTATAGTAGAAATTATCGAAGAAGGAAAAAGCAAAGGAGTATTCAGGCAGGATGTCAAGTCCAGCGAAACCGCAGTATTGCTATGGTCGGCCTCTAACGGGATTATCCTGACAATGGATCATATGACCAATTCACATAGACCGGAGGACCTGCATTGTGTAGATAATCAAAATTCTGCCGCCTTTATGAATACTTTTGTTAAAATGGATTACATATCCATCTTATATCAATTATGGGATACTATTCTCAATTCAATCAGGACAGTAATAAAAAATAAAATAACTTAAATTTCAGGTGATATATGAAGAATAAAAAAGCAGTTTTTGTAATCGCAGGTACATTTATCCTGCTGATTTCATTGATTATGGTAAAAATTGCCGGCAAAGGCCAGCCAGGCGCAAAGGAATCAGCCAGCGAGAAAATATCCGTTTCGTCAGCCATAGCGTCCCCCGGAAGGATAGACGGCTCGATAAGCTACACAGGCACGGTTGAGGGTATTAATGAAGCGGCAGTAATTTCCCAAACACAGGGAATAGTCGTTTCGGCAAATGCAAATATCGGGAGGCGCTGCGGAGCCGGCCAGGTTTTGTTTGTCGTCGAAAACAACCTTCAGTCGGCAGGTGTCGACCAGGCAAACGCCACTCTGATAACAGCACAGGTTAACCTTGAAAAAGCCAAAAAAGATTTCGAGAGAATAGAAAGGCTGAAGAGCGAGGAAGCAATATCACAAGACAAGGTAGAGCTATCAAACCTCAATGTCCGGGCGGCAGAATCCCAGCTGAAAGGCGCCGAGGCTGCCCTGAAAGTAGCACAGAAACAATATGGAGATACTTATATTAAATCGCCTATAAGCGGTTATATAGCTTCGCGCGATGTTGAACGCGGAGCTCTGGTGGGGCCGGGCACCAAGGTGGCTTATATTGTTGATATTTCAGGCTTCAAAGTGAAAATTTTTATTGCCGAAAGAGATATTCCCCGAATACAAATCGGCAAGAAAGTCAGCGTTACGCTCGATGCCATTCCGGGTGAAGAATTCGAGGGCGAAGTTGCTTCTATAGGGATGGTTGCAGGCCAGGCCGGCAGATCATATCAGGTGGAAGTTATCGTCAGGAAGAACAAAAACACAAATGTAAAATCTGGTATGTTTGCCCGCTGTACGATTTCTGCCGAAACAATAGATAATGCATTAACCATCCCTGAAAGTGCCGTTATTACGAATAATGACGGGACTAACACCGTTTTTGTAATTAAAAACGGCAGGGCAGAAGCTCGTAAAGTGAAAATCGGCCTAAAGACAGATGGAAAATGTGAAGTCGTTTCGGGCCTTGCAACGGGCGAGAAAGTGGCTACTATCGGCAAGGAAAGGCTGAAGAACGGCATCGAAGTTAAAGTTAACTAAATGAAATCGGGGATTGAAAGATGAAATTAACAGAAATAGCTATTAAACGACCTGCATTTATGACCATGATATTCTCCCTGCTGGCAGTGCTGGGCATATTCAGTTGGAGCAACATGGGAGTCGATCTGCTGCCGAGAATGGACTGGCCAATGGTTTTTGTTACCACAGTTTATCCCGGGGCGGGGCCAAAAGAAGTCGAGACGCAAGTATCCAAACCTATGGAAGAAGCCTTGTCGTCGCTGAACGGACTGAAAAGTGTACGTACATTTTCGAGCGAAAATGTGTCGTTCACTATGATTGAATTTAATATGAGCACCGAAGTTAACGTAGCACTAAACGACGTAGAGCGAAAAGTTAACGAAATACGCATGCAACTACCCGACGATATTAAGGAACCGCAGGTAACCAAGGCTGATATTAACGCCCTGCCTATTTTAAGGATTTCGGTTACTTCGGATATGCACCCACAGGCATTCTACCAAATGATTAAAGACAAGGTAAAACCAATGCTCGAGCAGGTGGAAGGTGTAGCCACCATCAATATTGTTGGCGGCAACCAGAGGGAGATTAGAATTGAAGTCGATAACGACAAGCTTAAATCATATAACCTCTCCATTGGTGCGGTAAGCCAGGTACTTGCAGCAGAAAACCTCGACTTCCCAACAGGGCAGGTAGATGAATCCGAAAAAAATTATATTGTTAGGGTGGCCGGCAAATTCGATGACCTGGAGCAGGTCAGGAATATGATTATTGCTTCTACCCCGTTTGGTACTATCAGGCTGAGAGATGTTGCAAATGTTGTGGATA
>DAINRZ010000592.1:0-2647 GCA_036741575.1 Kapaibacterium sp. (SeqCode) | reverse complement strand
ACATGAACAATTTGATAATTTCGGGCGATTACATGACAGACCAAAAAGAAAAAAGCGAGCAACTCGGCGAAACCGAGGCTGAATGGAACGGTATAAGGGCCGGATTGATCTTTGCTTACCATTTATAGTGATTATTAAGCCCGCTTTCCTTATTTTTGCTATTTTTTATCAAATGAATAACTATGAGCAGAATAATACTCATTTTACTGTTTCTATTCATTAATACATTTGGGGCTGTTGCCACTGAGTATAAATTCTTCGGCATGAGCCAGGCATGGCTTACATACGTGCAGACAACAAAAGCCGAGAGCCACCCGGGCAGCCCGGCAGAGAACTGGGGCATCAGGCTCAGGCGCTCGATTATCGGTATTAAAGCTGTTATGGACGAAGTATTCTCTTATTCTTTCCATCTGGAATTTGCATACAAAGATTCCCCGGCGCTTGATATTTTCCTTAATGCTGCTATCGATAAATATTTTAATATCAGGCTGGGGCAATTTATACCCGAAACGCAAACCAAGGAAGGATTTATTGTACCCACAGAGTTGTTTTTTTACGAATATTCCGACATTGCCCTGAAGGCAGCATCGCATTCTGGATTTACGGCTTTGCGAGACGTTGGCATCCAGTTTTCCGGCGGGGATGAGTTATTCAGGTACTCAGCTTATATCGGGAATGGTACGGGCAGATTCAACTATAACAATGCCTCGCAGTATATTAAAAACCGGAAATTCGGCGACGGATTCTACGGGGCCAGGCTTGACTTTTTTCCATTGTTGAACCTTCGTTTAGGCGGGCATTTCGGGTACAATACTCAGGACAGCGCCAGGCTGGATGATAAAGTAATCAGCTATAAAAGAAGCATATATTCCATTGGTTTTTCATTCCACGATTATTTAACAGAAGGCCTTTTCGGTGAATTTGAAATTGCAGGCGGAAAAGCTGAAGATATGACGAAAGACTCCTCACGTTTCGATTACAGCGGTATGTATTCTACACTTGGATACAAAATCACAAAAGAACTGCATGCACTGTGCAGATACGAGCAGTATTCCGAAATACCCGAACTCCGGAAGGATATTTTCGCACGCAAGGTGAGCCTTGGGATAAGCTGGTATTACTACAATGAGAATAACGATTTAATTAAGCTGTCGCTCAATTACCAGATAATGAACGAAGTGCCGGACGATATAAATAATAATATTATTGCTCTGCTTGTACAGGCAAAATTCTGATTCAGGCACCAGATGAAACCGAGCCTAATACAGCTTCGCGCGAGGCCCCGGTAACCGAAGGCAGGTTGCCGGGCAGGCCGGCGAGCGAACAATATGCCAGCCATGCAAAACAAATTGCTTCCTTGGCGTCGGGCGGGATTCCCAAAAAAGAACTGTCATTAATCGTAATATTTCCAGATTCTTTTCTTAACCGTTCCATCATGAATTCATTATGCACTCCTCCACCCGATGCAATTAGTTCCTCTGTTTCAGGCGCAAAGAGCCTGATATTTTCGGCTATCGACCAGGCGGTCAGTTCGGTAAGCGTCCTGATTAAGTCCCTTTTTCGTTCATTAGTAATAACACTGCTTTTATAGTTTTCTTCGATATATCTTTCAATAACAGATGGCAGGAAGTCGCGCCCTGTCGATTTGGGTGGCTTTAGATTGAAATATGGTATCTGTTTCATCATACCCAGCAATGTATCATCAATTTTGCCCGAGGCAGCAATTGCGCCCCCTGCGTCGAAAGGCAGCCCGAAAAACTTCATGGTATAAAAATCAACCAGGTAGTTGCCCGGGCCTGTATCGAATGCTATTACATCATTTTTACGGCAGCTTTTATTTAGAACCGTGATATTGGAGATACCGCCGATATTCAGTGCAATCCTGTTTTTATCACCTGACCTGAGAAAATGAAAATCGAAGGCAGGCACCAACGGAGCGCCCTGCCCACCGAGTGCCATATCGGCAGCCCGGAAATCCCCTGCTACAGTATTACCAGTAATTGCAGCAAGCGCCGCAACAGAGCCTGCCTGGAATGTGGATCGTATATCATAGCCTGCTATTAAAGCGGGATTGGGGAAGTGCCAGAGCGTCTGGCCGTGCATTCCAATTGCATCAATGCTTTCCGGCCCTATTCCGGATTCAGCCGAGAGTTTATCTATCGCAGATTTGTATTCGGCAGCAAGCAGGAATCCAATAGAGCTGATATCGGCAGGATGGATATAACCATTTAACATCTCATAGATTATTTCTGTAGTCTTTTGATGAAATTTATATGTTTCGAACGCTTTAAGCTCAAATTCGAAGATGCCTGCGGCTCGGCGAAATTCAACAAATGCGGCGTCAATCCCGTCCACCGAGGTGCCGGTCATTATCCCCGCCACCAGCCGCGGCCGCGAAAGCCATAATTCTGTATTTATTATTTCCGGTGCCATTAATCTAATATTTTTAATTCATGATACAGCCTAAAATAATTAAATTTCGAATACACGGGCAATAATTCTTTTGTTAAGATATAATTAAGCAATGAGGCATACGTCAATAGTTATGTTCTTTGATAATTGGGGATGAAATGGCTTCGACGGGGTGAAGGAATTTGAAGGCGGCATGTCGTGTTCCCACGGGTGCAACACGTAAATAAAAACTCGT
>DAINRZ010000591.1:0-2663 GCA_036741575.1 Kapaibacterium sp. (SeqCode) | reverse complement strand
ATATAGAAAAAGAACATTGCCAGCCAAGCCAAGAGCAGGAATAACGGCGAACCGCAAAGAGGCTCGAATTTTGTAAATTCCGGCGCAAGTTCAATTGGCGGCAACCCAAGGGCTGTGGTAATCAACTGCGAAACGTACATAATCAGCCCGCTAAGGCCAAAAATCAGCAACAGCGAAACTGAAACCCATTGAATATCTTTTTTGCCTGGCTTCATCAGCCTGAAACGCTTTGCTAATTCATTCCTGCCGAGCCTTACTCCCTCTGATTTTGCGAGAATAAGTGCCAGCGAGAATAATGGTATGAATACCAGCAATCCTCCAAGGAACCAGCTAAGAGCCGGGTGAATACCGGAATCCCTGAAAACCGGAATTATATACTTTGTAACTGCTATAAAATATAATGCCGGTATCCCGAACAGTAATAGTGAGCCTATTAAAGGCAATGGGTTTAAACCAGTATCAATTTTTTGCATTACTTGCTTGCTGCTGCTCATATTTCCACCCTGAATCCCAGGTCGATTTCATCTGCCGGAATCCCGCCGCGTACACCCCAGTTTTCTTTTGGCTGTTCGCTAAGGATAATAATAACCGACTCTTTAGAGATACCCAATTCCCTGTTCAAATCGTTTGTAATTTTAGAAAAAAGGTTTTTCTTTGTTTGCTTCGTTCTGCCCGAAAAGAGCATTACTTCGATAACAAATTCGTATGGCGGCTTCGAGGAAAAGAATTCGGGCTCATACTCCATCAGCCTGATATTCCTGTCGTGGGCAGGCAAATGGAGTGTATCGCTTACAGCATCCATTGTAAGATTAATAAATTGTTTCAGGAATACCTTGTCTCTTCCTGCTTTTGTTTCAATCCTGATTTGCGGCATATTCAATCAATTATTTTTAAACATCATTTTTCTTTTAAATACCAATGTTTTTTACCGATAAGAAATTCTTCTGCGCCTTTTTTTGCAATTGTTTTGAGGTTTTGAATATGTGCAATGCCGTGAGCCTGCTTCAAAAAATCCAGCTTCCTGCAGTTTTCAAATTCGCTGCACTCCCAGCAGCCTGCGAAATTCTTTTTAACAGCACACGAACGGATTTTACAGTTAGAGTTGCCGCCGCCTTGGCGGCAGCCACGATGGCAACGCAGTTTGACCATAGCCCCGAGAGTTTCGTAGCAAACAGTATAGTTTTGGAATTCTTTGAAAAAGGGCACCTGTGCTAATGTTTCGGCGGTTTTATCGAATCTGAAATTCCGTAGTTCCTTGCGCAGGTCCCTGGCAAGATCTGCAACAGAACCAGTATAATTCAGGCACTCTCCACAAAACAATCCACAATAAGCAATCATATCCATTTCTTCAGCCGAATATTATCAGTAAATCACATAACTAATACAAAACTAATGGAAAAAAATGAATTATTTTACAATTGATAAGTTATAAACTAATATCATTTTTGAAATCATCTTTTTTTTCATAAATTATACTTAATGTTATTAAAGATTATCATTAATTTATTGAGTAACGAATGAAACATACAAAATTCAATTACTTAGCCATTTTTTCAGTGTTATTTGCTGTTTTGATTCCCGGTTGCAAATACGAACCTACGGAAGTGAATTACCATGAATTAGCCCCCCCTGTTATTAGTCCGGTATTATTTTACCTATCCCCAGAAGATTCGGTGGTCGAAGTAAGTTTACCCACCACTTTTATTCTCAGGTATGTGGCCCCAGCCGATGAAGTAAGAAAGATAACTGTTGTTTTCAACGGAGATACTGCCAAATATTTTGCCCATAGCCAACAGAGCATAAAGTACACATTATACCCCGAAGCACATTCCGTTGGGGAGTATGAACTAAAAATATATGTGAGTTTTAAAACAAACACAGGAAGCCTTATGGATAAAATTGACATCGAGGGCAATACTGTATCGTATAAATGGAAAGTTATTATCAAAAACTTTTCACCCCAATATCCTGAAATTATTTCATTCGAACCTTATGAAGGCAGAGGCAGGTTGGTTTGGAAAAAATATAGAAATTCTGGTTTTATTAAATATAAGATTATAAAAGACGGCACCTTTATCGAAGAAATAAAAAACGTAAATGATACTGTCCTGATTGACAATTCAATAATTGCCGGCAAGCATCAATACCAGCTGGTATATTATGGCCTCGACGACCAGGAGAATATGTATTCATCGGCCTCCGAAATATTTACTGTAAACTATCCTTTAATCATTACAATTAAGCATATAAATTCAGGCAATTACAATTGCAGCTGGGACAAACCGGTTTTTTACAACAATATAAAATCATATCAGTTAGAATTCTATTCCTACAATAAAGGCCAGGTTCGCCTGGCTGAAATAAATAATCCCGATATCTGTTCCTACGACCTTGAACTTGGGCTATTCAAATCAATCAGGCTGATATTGCAAATAAAACCTGTTGCATTTAATTTCGGCAATCCCTTTGCTACAGAATCAAAAACTCAACTGTCTGAAAAGACATTCCCTGAATTCCCTTCTTCATACAATTTGGCACATTCGTATAATTATGAAAATATGCTTTACTTCATAGATTATTCAAATAATTTAAACTGCTATAACATCAATACAAACGAAAATTTAATCTATAAAAACAATATTTTTTATAAAAACTTAAGATTA
>DAINRZ010000590.1:0-2691 GCA_036741575.1 Kapaibacterium sp. (SeqCode) | reverse complement strand
TTTTTTGGTTTTAATCGATTCTTTCAGGTAATAGGTAATAGTGGCGCCGTATGGCGGATTTTCCGCATTGTAAACGGTTTCGCCCATGTGGTCGCGGTTGCGCGAATCGTCCAACTGAAAGATAAGAGCGTCTTTGACGGGGAAAATTTCAGCTTCTTTTGCCAGTGCTTCGGGGGTTGCCGTGCGTAGCGGCGAATAATCGTCGAGCACATAGAAACTACGGCCGAATGTGGCAAGAACAATATCGTTTTCCCTTTTCTGGATTTCCATGTCCATAATTGCAATAGGCGGCAGTCCGTTATTGAGTTTAATCCACTTCTTGCCGTCATCGGGCGAGAAGAAAAACGAGAACTCGGTGCCTGCAAAGAGCAGCCCGGATTTCACATGGTCTTCGTAAATGCAGTGCATGTATCCGTTTTCGGGGAGGTTCGAGCTAATCATTGTCCATGTCTTGCCTTTGTCTGCGGATTTCATGATGTAAGGCTTAAAATCTGCTCTTTTGTGGTTGTCGAACGTTGCATATACTACATTCTCGTCGTTTGGCGAGGGGAAAACATCTGATACATAAGACATTTCGGGTACTCCCGGGAACGATTCGATTTTCCTCCAGGTTTTGCCGTCGTCTTCCGTTACCTGTATCAATCCGTCATCGGTACCTACATATATCAGGCCTGCTTTTTTGGGCGATTCGGCCAGCGATACAATGTTGCCGTAGAGAGATGTGGAGCCGTTTTTGGCAACAGCTTCAGGAGGCCATATTTTGTCCATAACGGGTAGTTTGTTGCGGTCGATTTGCCGTGTCAGGTCGGGGCTTATTTTTGTCCATGAATTGCCTCTGTCGTCGCTTTTAAAAAGGACGTTTGCAGCAAAATACAGGCGCGTGCCCTTGTGCGGGCTGATAATCAGCGGCGAATCCCAGTTCCAGCGGTAAAACTCATCTTTGCCGGGCTGGGGCTGTATGTAAACGAGTTCGCCGCTGCGGCGGTCGAACCTGCACAAGACGCCGTACTGGGGCTGCGCATAAACGATATTCGGGTCATCGGGGTCGATACGGGCCTGGAAGCCGTCGCCACCAACAACCTTGAACCATTCCTCATTTGAGATGCCGTTGGTTTTAATTGTGCGCGAAGGGCCGCCGTAGGTGTTATTATCCTGAGTGCCGCCGTAAACATAGTAGAACGGCTCGGCATTATCGATGCCTACTCTGTAATACTGAGTAACAGGCAGGTTTTCGAAATATCTCCATGTGGAGCCGTAATCGTAGCTTTCGTAAACGCCGCCGTCTCCGCCGATAAGGATATATCCCGGTTTGTTGGGATCTAACCAGAGGGCATGGTCGTCCACGTGGCGTTTATTGGTACTGAGGTTTTGTAGTGTTCTGCCTCCATCTTTGGAGACTCTTGTATATGTATCGACTGAATATAATACATCCCTGTCCTGTGGGTCGCAGAATAGCTCATTATAGTATTGGCCGCTGGTGGTCTGGTAGGGATTGCGCTTTTCCCACGAGGCGCCGCGGTCGGTGGTACGGTATAGGCCTCCGCCTGGTTCGTTGGCTTCGACTATTGCATAGATATAATCCGGATCGACAGGCGAAATTGCAAGGCCTATCCTGCCGACGTCCCCGCCGGGAAGGCCGTTTGTCAGTTTGTTCCATGTTTTACCGCCGTCGGTACTTTTATGAATTCCTGCTTCGGGGCCGCCGTTGATAAGCGTCCACACATGCCTGCGGCGCTGGTACGATGTGCAATAGAGTACCTGCGAATCGCGCGGGTCCATTACAATATCGCTGACGCCGGTATTCTCGCTTATATAGAGGATTCTTTCCCAGTTTTTTCCCCCGTCGCTAGTTTTATATAGCCCCCTGTCGCCGCCTGGCCCCCAGAGTGGGCCTTGGGCTGCCACGTAAATTATTTCGGGATTATTTGGGTCGATTACGATTTTTCCGATATGTTCTGATTTTTTCAATCCCATACATTCCCATGTCTTGCCCCCGTCTATGGTTTTATAAAGGCCGTCGCCATAGGCAACGCTGCGCTGGCTGTTGTTTTCGCCAGTGCCAACCCAAACGACGTTCGGGTTGGTTGGGTCCATAGCCAGGCAGCCGATCGAAAAAGAGCTCTGCCCGTCGAACACAGGCGTGAAAGAAATGCCCCTGTTAGTTGTTTTCCATACGCCGCCGCAGGCCACGGCCACCCAGAAGTGTGCGGGATTGTCTGTCTGTACGGCAAAGTCTATTATTCTGCCCGAGGTAATTGCTGGGCCTATCGAGCGCCATTTAAGTCCCCCGAAAGTTGATTCCGTCATTGGATTTTTATCATCTTTTTTTTCATCCTGTCCCGATGCAGGCAAGGATATGATTAGAACCAAAAAAAGTAGTACCAATAAGGTTTTATACATATATTATGCTCCTCTGATATATTAAATAATCAATTTTTTACGAAAATTTCAATGAAAAGTTACAGAAAAAAATTAAATTTAAGAAAAAGGATTAATGAAATTATGAGGATTATACGATAGAATTTATCGAAATCCTTAAGGCACCCTTGCCTAATGGGCACTATTCGCAGGCGGCTGTGCACAACAACATAGTGTATGTTTCGGGGCAACCGCCTGTAGAGCTTGAAAACGGCAAAATAGAGGAAATAACCGAATACTGCCTGCGCGACGTGGACACCACCTGGAAGCTAT
>DAINRZ010000589.1:0-2701 GCA_036741575.1 Kapaibacterium sp. (SeqCode) | reverse complement strand
TTATTTCTTTATCAACCTTGGCCTTTTGCCTAAATATTCTGAAGTTCTCAGTTTTTTTAGGTCAGCTAATGCCGGGCTGGGGCAATGGTCTTCCTGGACAGTTCCTATCCTTACCTCCCATTGGCCGTTTTCTAACGGAGTCCAGATAATCTGTTCATATTTTAGCATATCATCAATCAAAACAATTGTTTTGGAGGGATGGCGAACAATAAATGATTCACAAAGTTTGCTGAATCTGACCGGTGTTTTATCCGAACTTCTTTGCAGTGTCAGGTAGTATCCGTCTTCGACGGAACGGTAAGAAATAAATGAATTGGGAACATCGACACCTTCGTAGCTTATATTAACGCTTTCGCCTGTATTTACCAGTTCTTCTTGGCCATACCTGTTAAAAACAATCTCACGTGTAAATTTCTTCTTCGGTTTATCGGAAATTACCGGCGAGGAATTTTTATCAGGAATGGTAACATTTTGAGTTGTTACTATTGACTCCAGCTTAATTTGGTCGGCATCAGTGGTAATTTCCAGTTCATACTCGCCTGATAAAGGCAATTTGGGGTGCAATTTCATATAAGTGTAATCAGGTTCCATATTCTCGTGCCTGAAAATCATCTTCTGCCCTTTGAACTCAACCCTTTGCCCAAAATGATCCCAAACAACCCGCTTAGGTTTATCAGAAAGGTTATTCATCTCCTGTGCAACTGTATAAATAACTATCAGGAAAAGGAAAACTATTACAAATTTAAACTTTGAAAACATAATTATTCTCTCCGGTTAATTTCATTAATTACTAAATTCAATTACATTTATAACTGGGGTAAATACTCAATTTATTGCCTCTCACCATATCTTCCAGAAATATCCGCAGCCCGCTTTCTATTAATATATATTCCGCTTCCGAAGCGCTGGCGAAACAATCGGATATTATCCTAAACCTGGTTTTACCGTCCTTTTCAACAATTTTTTCAATTTTAGGAGCTGTCAATGGCCTTTTTATAAAATACTGCTCACTCTTATTTAACTCTTCAATACCTTCTCTTATCAAATTTAATGTTTTTTCGGTTTGTCCATCGTCATACCCTGAATAATACAGTATGGAACAACACTGGTATGTTATTTTTGTGTTATTGCTTCCGATAGCCTGGTTCTCCATTTCGAAAGCAGCCGAAAGGCTGTCGGCAATCTGTTCCTGCCTGGCTTTATATACAAGAATACTATCATTTATCCTTTCCTGCTCTGCTAAGTAGCTGGCTATACTATCCCGAATTCTTATCTTATCTTGATTATACCTGTCTATACTATCTTTAATTCTTTGATCTTCAAAAATCTCGTTTTGAGATTTGCCAAGAAATGAATAAGATACCGACATGCCCGCATTAATATTTAAATAAGTCCAATCGATAACTTTATTTAATGAGTTAAGTGCTAAAGATAATTTAACTTCCGGTGTAAATGTAATCCTTTGATTAATCTTAAAATTATAAGCCACAGCAGCATTCAATCCCATGCCATTATTCACCGATTCCGGTATTTCACCGGACTGGCTGTTCCAGAGAGTTTTGCCCTGCTGCTCGAGTCCTGCAAAAGTTACGCCGGCATTGACGGCATCCTGGGATAATTTTTCGTATTGCAGGAAGTTGGTTCCGGCTATTAGTAAAATATCAATGCCAATAGATAGCTTTAGCGGTATATAATCAAACGGTTTAATCATAATGCCCGGAGTAAAATTCAATATTTCATACTTAGTCTCCATGATATGCTCTACATTTACAGCTATTGCCTCTCCGGTGTAGCCTATAAACTCAGGGAATGATTCAGAGCCCGATATACTCAGGTAATTAAGCGAAGCTGATATTTCAAATGATTTATTTAATGGATAAACAAAACTGAATCCGGCTGCATATCCATAACCACTGCCTCCTCGAAATTTCAGGCAGTCGGTATCGCCTGCGGTGCATCCGTTTGGTATGCCGGGCAACTGTGAATATTCAGACGCCTGCCAGTTATAACTGCAACCGCCCGAGATCCCGATATTGAATAAAACTGGCTTATAGTCTGGGTTTCCCTGCCCGTTTAGTATATAAGTAAAGACTAAAAAAAGTAAAATTCTTTTTATCATTGACATGCCGACCCGTTTATTCAATAATCAATATTTTATTGGCATAACCCGAAATACTACATATACTAACCATATATATACCTGGTGAGATGCCACTTTTTAATTTGTATTCGATATCATTCATACCTTTTTTTAGGTATATCGAAAAACTATCGATAAGAATTCCATTTATATTAATAATCTCAATATTTGCCGGCTCTTCATTCCATGACTCTGCAACTATATTAACTTCGCTGTCTGCCGGATTGGGAGAGACTGAAAATATTACAGGCGTCCAATCATATTTCAGAAGCCGCTTGCTTCCATTCGCTTCATGCAATCCTGTTAGCTCCAGGTTCCCGTTCCTGAATGATGTTTCGACAACGCCGCCAATCCATCTGACCTCTTCAATTGTCAAATCAGTTACCGAAGTATCGCCAAGCAGAATCGTCCCTTTGAATTCCATTAGTTTCGAACCAGCATGCAGCTGCGGCAACTTTGCTCCCTGCTCCATAATCAGCCTGCCGCCATCATGGCGCCATTTGATGTTCTCACCAGGATAATACAGGTTTTGGTCCATGCTTATTTTCCAATAGATACTGT
>DAINRZ010000588.1:0-2712 GCA_036741575.1 Kapaibacterium sp. (SeqCode) | reverse complement strand
TCTCAAATCCCTTATCTTTATATTTATTATATAAATCCTGCAAACCTCCATATTGGGGTGTAAATCCGCAGCGACTTGCCGTGTTTACAATCAGCAGCAATTTGCCGCGATACTTTTCCAGCGGTATATCGTTGCTTTTATTGTCTTTTACTGAAATGTTATATATTGATTCCATTTAATTACAATATCCTTAAATCTTTAATGATCAATAATATTTGAAATGCTGTTTCTCAAACTCAGAACTGGAAATTTATCCCAATACTCGGCAGAATACCCAATGAGGTATTGAATTCTTCGGACATAGTCCTGTAGTTCCACTTCACGCCCGAAATATTTTCCTTGCCGTAGATATTTTGAATATCTAAATATGTAATCAGGTAAAAATCGCCGAGATCCCATCTTTTATCAATACGTATATCCAATGCATTGAAGTCGGGTAGCCTCTTGCCTTCGTTGTACCTTGAAAAGTCTTGCCTTCCGCTTGCCAGGAATGGTGTGGTAGGCAGGCCGGTGGCGTACCTGAACTTGCCGCTGACTTCCCATTCGGGACCGAACCTGTAACCAAGTGCAAAATTAAGGATGAACCTCGTATCGAATGCGCCGGTACGCTCCACTCCTTCAAGCGATGTGAATTTTGTCTCGGCAACAGAAACACTGAGCAGCCCGTATAGTGGTATTTCACTAAGGTTCTTCTGGATAAAAAGTTCTATACCTCGAGAGAAACCTTCGCCAGAACTGGACAGCGGTTCCAGTCCAAACGGAATATCGGACTGCAGGTCGTCGAATCCTGACGGAGCCAGTACGGCCTGAGGCCTGTATATCCTTGCCGGGTAATTGCCGTACCATTTGTAGAATACCTCAAGTTGAACTTTTACGTCTTCCAGTGGCGTATGCTCGTAGCCCAAAACAACCTGGTCGGCCCTGATAGGCTTCAGGCTGCCTTCTGCAGAACCTCCGATGAGCCATATATATGAGGGCGATTGGTAATACCTGCCAGCGCTGAAAATAATATTAGATACGTCGTTTATTGTATAAATCATAGATAAACGAGGCGAGAAATAGAGACTTTCGCTCAGGTAATCAAAATAATCGAGCCTACCGCCTGCCGTCAGTTTAGTATTGCCGATTGTTGTAGTTATGCTTGCATAAGTGGCATTTTTCAGCAGCGACATGGAAGTATCCGCCTGAAGGCCCTGCGGATTGCCGAATTGGTCGAGCCTGAAATTGCCGGGAATCAGGACATCATAATCGAGAGATGTAGCGAATTTTACCGTATTGCCTACCTGTAATTCAAAATGCTCCATCATCATCCAGTCCAATTCAACTTTAAGTGATGTTTCCGATTCCTTAGACTCGTTCCTGAAAATTTGTACTAAGTTGCTGTCGTTCTGAAAAGTTGAGTATTTTGTAAATGTCTGCCCTAATGTAGTTGAAATAAAGCCGTTATTAATAAGGTGTTTCCATGTAAATCCTGAAAAATACTGGTCCTGCTTGGGTACGCTGAACCTGCTGTTTTCCAGCCTGTTGTCTTCATCGGCGTTATTAAGTGTCACGGTGCCTAAAGCGCCTATTGTTAGAAAAGTAAGAGAATTTTTGTCATCGATATTATAATTAATCTTAGTGTGAAAATCCCAGTATTCGGGTATAAAACCGAAACCTGCTGCTTTGAAAATCAGGTCGAGGTAGCTCCTGCGGGCGCTCAGCAGGTAAGAACCTTTGTCTGCTATCGGGCCTTCGAGGTTTAGCCCGAATCCAGTAGCAGATAAGTTAACCTTGCCGCCGAAAGCTTCCTCGCTTCCATTTCGTAGCCTTATATTGGTAATCGATGACACTTTATCGCCATACCTGGCGCCGAATCCGCCTGCTGAGAAACTAACACTGCGAACGAAATCGAGGTTAACTATCGATAGAGGGCCTCCGGATGAACCTTGTGAACCGAAGTGGTTAATATTCGGCACTTCGATATTATCTACAATGAATAAGTTTTCGAATGGGGCGCCGCCACGAACAAGAAGGTCGTTACGGCCTGCCTGGGTAACGCCTACTCCGGGCAGTAGCGCTGCCGCACGTATTACGTCTTCCTGCACTCCGGGCGCCCGGCGTATGGATTCAGAGTTGAGTACCTGAGTACTCGTAACGGTTTCCGATTTCTTCAGGAAATATTTTGCTTTTACGGTTGCCCCTTCTACTTCGACTGCCTGCTCGACGAGCTCAACCTCGATGGAGTAGGGCATACCCGTAGTTACTACTACATCTGTCTGCACATATGATTTGAAGCCAATGAATGAAAATTGAAGGGAATATACACCCGACGGTACATTAGCAATCCTAAACTTGCCGTCATCGGATGTGTATGCGCCAAGATTTGTGCCCAATACTTGTACCGTAACTCCTGGCAGAGGGCTTTGAGTGGCTTCGTTGACAACCTTGCCGGTAATAGTACCGCTACCTGCAGCAAAAACAACTGCCGATGAGTCCAAAATGGCTGCGTTAATTATAATCAGAAAAAATATTATCTTTTGTATCATAATTGTATATATTTTGTATAACATATTTTTATACAATTAACGATTGAAAAAAAACTATATTGTTGTCAAGGAATATAAATTTATTAAATTTGGAAAATATACTTTAAAATTACAAATAGTTCTATATAGTATTTACTATTAAGTTTTAAAGCAGGCAGAATAAAGCGTCGATTATTTCTCACAA
>DAINRZ010000587.1:0-2715 GCA_036741575.1 Kapaibacterium sp. (SeqCode) | reverse complement strand
CGAAGGCGGCCCAAAGGACCTCGGAAATATTGAAGGCTTTAAATTTCATCCTGTTATCAGAGCAGCCAATATATCAGAATGCGGTGTGCTAAAAGGCTCTGTTAAATCCGAAACTGGTACAATGCTAAAGAATGCTTCCGTTTGGCTTAAGGATTCAGATATTGAAATAATTACTTATACCGATAAAAACGGATCCTATACAGTGCTGGGAGTACCCCTGGGAATATATGACATCTATTGCGACAAAGACGGCTACAAAGAAACCAAAAAAGATGACGTAAGCATTGAAAAGGGCAAGGTGGCAACAGTTGATTTCTCACTTAAGGCCGAATAATGTAACTACAATATTTTACATTGATTTGACAGTATTTTTAATGAAGCCGGGATTATGATTTTAGTTAAGTAAAATAATTTGTTGCTTTGATAAAATTTATAATGTATCTTTATATTATTGTAAAATACTAATTAAAGAATTTTAATTATTAATTTATTAACATAATATATATAGAATAGATTGATATAAAAAAAAATAGCGACAACGGATTAGAAAATGGCTAAAACGATAGAGATTACAGTTGGCGGGAAAAAATATGTACTAAGAGGCGAAGACGAAGAATTGCTCGCCTCGTCGGTAAGGCTTGTGGATACCGAGTATGAAAACGTCAGGGCAAAACATGCCCGCGAGTCTGCCGATACGATTTCTGTCCTTGCTGCGTTGAATATTGCGGAAAAGCATTATATGATCAACAACCAAAACAAAACAGATTTGAATTATGTGGTTAGTGAACTTAACAAAATGACTGATTTTATTAACAGGAGTATTATCAACGTTTGAAATATATCATTAATTACATATTGTTCATCGTTAGTTTAGGTAAAAGAAATTAATGAATTCGTTCTTTGATAATAGTGATATTTTAGCCCAAAATATATTAAAATGCCGCATTAACATTCGTTGTTCGCTACGGGTAAATGAATCTATAAGATAATCCCACTGGGAATCAGGCTCAGGCAGTGTATGACAGGCCTCGCCCGCCGCTTCGCGCGGTGGTAACCCTTAACCGGGTTCGGTGGACGTCAAAAGCAGCCGGATGATACCCACCGTGTAGTGGAAGGGTTCTTTTTCTTGACCTGTACAATATTTTATATTTTCAACCTGTTAATGCGGTTTTTTTATTTGTACTAAATATTATTTTAGGTAGGCTTAAATTTTTAAAAATATTTGATTAACTTAATCGAAAATGAATAAATTATAAACGTTTTTTGAAATTTTTAGTTATTATTTAGAGGATTACATTAATGAATGAACTTATGATTGGAGTTCTCAGTGTAGTCGGATTAGTTGCTGGTTTTTTTATTTCATATTTTATCGGTAGTAAACAAACGGCTGTAAAAATTGAAGCTGCAAAGCTAAATGCACAGAATATAATCCAGGAAGCTGAGAAGGAAGCCAAGAATATTAAGAAAGAGAAACTTCTCGAAGTTAAGGAAGAATGGCACAGGAAAAAACAGGAATTCGAAAATGAAACACAAGCGAGAAAGGCAAAAATTCAAACTCGCGAAAAGCAGATAAAAGCACGCGAAGACGCTGTGGAAAGCAAAGCCGATGCAACAGGCAAAAAAGAAAAGCATTTGCAGGCGCTGGAACAGGAACTCCAAAAAAAGGAGAAGTCGCTTAAAGAAAAAACCGAAAAGGTGGATACACTTATCGAAACACATGTACAGCAACTCGAGCAAATCAGCGGCATTTCGCGCGATGAAGCCAAAAGGCAGCTGTACGAAAACTTCGTAAACGATGCTAAATCCGAAGCGGCACAGATTATTAAGCAAATAAAAGACGATACAAAGTCCAAGGCTACTAAAGAAGCACAGAATATTGTTGTGCAGGCCATTCAGCGTTCGGCTTCCGACCACAGTGTCGAAAGTACCGTGTCCGTAGTTAATCTTGACAGCGATGAAATGAAGGGCAGGATTATAGGCCGCGAGGGCAGGAATATCAGGGCATTCGAAGCTGCCACCGGGATAGATTTGATTATCGACGATACGCCCGAAGCTGTTGTTATTTCGGGTTTCGACCCATTCAGGCGCGAGGTTGCCAAGCTGGCGCTCGAAAGGCTTATGGTGGACGGCAGGATTCATCCCGCCCGTATCGAAGAAATCGTCGAAAAAACACAGAAAGAACTTGAAGAAGAAATAGTTCGAATAGGCGACAACGCACTACTGGAACTAAACATACATAATGTGCACAACGAACTCATACGCTATGTGGGCAAGATGAGGTACCGCTCGAGCTACGGGCAAAACCTGCTGAACCACTCGATCGAGGTTTCGTACCTGTGCGGCATAATGGCAGCAGAACTCGGCCTGGATACAAACATGGCTAAACGTGCCGGATTGCTGCACGACATTGGCAAATGCGTAGATAAAAACACCGAAGGCCCCCATGCTTTATTGGGTATGGAGCTAGCCAAGAAATTCAGAGAGCACAATATAATATGCAATGCTATCGGCGCCCACCACGAAGATATTGAAATGGAAAGCCCAATAGCAGTGCTTGTGCAGGCAGCCGACAGTATTAGCGGCGCAAGGCCGGGCGCACGCCGCGAATCGCTCGAAAACTACGTAAAGAGGCTCGAAAAGCTCGAAGAGCTTGCAAACAGCTTCGAAGGCGTCACCAAGACGTTTGCCATTCAGGCAGGACGCGAAGTGCGCGTT
>DAINRZ010000586.1:0-2727 GCA_036741575.1 Kapaibacterium sp. (SeqCode) | reverse complement strand
CAACTCGCAGAGTGTGGGTATTTCGGCAAAATCAGCCTGGCTTTTAACAGCAGCAAGGATACCCTCGTCGGGTATCCCGATAAGTATTTCTATTTGCCTTCCCTTCGATTTTGCCAGCGCAAGGGCTTTCTTCTGGATAGGAACAACAAGCGGGATAACCTCGGGTGTTTTAATATCGAGCCAAACTAATTTCAGGTTTGGATTTTCAATAGCAGTTTCGAGCGCTTCCGACAAGGTCGGTATCTTCTCTTCGCCCTGCGTGCCGCTATATTTCCTTAGTGTCACAAATGCACTAAGCTGCTTAAATGTATATTCCGAAACCCTGCCTATAAAATAGTCTTCGTTTATAGTTCTCTTACTCAGGTATTCGTCGTGAAACAGTACAGGAATATTATCCTTAGTCACCTGCACGTCAATTTCTATGCTGTTGGCGCCCAATTTGTCTGCATACCTGATTAATTCGGCAGAATTTTCGGGATATGGAAGCCTGTCGATATTCCTGCCGCCGCCCTTGTGGGCAATAATATAAAAATCGGGCTTAACGGCAGTTATTGGCCGGGCGAAACGAAAAACTATTTCCCTGTAATTACTTCCCTCTGCGCCAATATATTCACCGGTAAACCGGATAGAGCCAGGTACTTTTTCATTGGAAAGGTCTTTGCCGCCGTCGCCAGCAAGAATTTTCAGCCTCATAGCGCCTGTGGCGCTGCTGTTGGCCTGTCGCCAGAATCCTTCGAAAACGAACTCGTCACCCTTGTAGCCTGACTCGAGAGCTGCATATGTAGTGTTTTTGCCGGTAAAAACATTAATATACCCTGTTTTTGCTATGATAACTACAGAATCGCCAAAGGGAGTGTTCTTAGTTTCTGAATAGTAAACACCTTCAATTTTATCATTCATGAATTCTGTCAGGCTTTTTGTCCCTTTCAGTTCAGTATCTTCAGGGTAAGGTACAGGTACTGTGGTGATATCAGGCTCGCAACCAATACAGGCAATTACCAGTATTATAAAGATTAATGTTTTCTTCATAATATAAACCCGAAATATATTTCAGGATAGAACAGGTATTGCCTGATGGCAGAATAGGACAACCAAGACTGGTAATAAAATGTGGCATAGTTCAGCCCCAGACCAAGCAAAACCCAGGTATTGCCAAATAATGGCTGTTCGAGTGTAAACCTCAGGGTGTAACCGCTGCGGGGCTGGCTGAACTTTGCCAGCAGGGAATCCTCGGAGTAAGTGTACATGTTACCGAATTGCATTTCAAGTGTACCTGTCAGCATAACATCGCCGAAGTCTATCCCGGCAGACACAAATGGTTTAATCAACATACCATAAGATTTCAGTTTGATTGATTCCATCTCCACATGGCCGAACCACATGGAACCTCTTATACCCGGAGAAAAGCTTACAAAACTATTGATTAAATTGGCCTGGATTGATAAAGTGCCAATATTGGATATATAATTGGTTGCAATATACAGGTCGGTAGTAAAGTTCCACGGCAGGTCTAACCTGAAATCGGCAAAAGCAACCGGTGAGGTATTGATTTCCTCTTCCACAATATTTGTCGGCAGTTTAGTTATTCCTATACCTGCCAGAAACTTGTAATCCCATGTCTCATAGGATTTCGGGAAATTAAAATATGGGGAAGCATGTCCTTCCCCAGCGAATGACGAAGGGGCAGTTAAACAGATAATTACAGAAAATATTATTAAATATATTATTTTCATAACGTTAATATACGTTATTTAATTTATTAATCAAAATTAATCTAACACAGCGGGATTATTTCCTCGATGTGTACTTCGATTAACAGATTAGCCTTCACTGATATCTGGTAAATTGCTTCGGGGCTGTTCATTTGTCGATAGTATTATAATCCAACACCAATAATACACCTGACCTGGTATTTCGGTTTACCGGAATCGATATCACCGATACCGAATAATGCACCGGCCGAAATCCATAAATTATGATGGCCGTGAGCAATAGACGGCCCTGCATAAATACCCGATTCCGAACCGGTGCTTTCAATTCCGAAACTAAATAGGTCAGACAAAAAATAACTAATGCCTGCTGCGTACTTAGGCTCAACTTCCCACTCTGAATTGCCGGATTCCTGTGAAATTTCCAGGTATGGATTGAATGAAATATTGAAGTTACCGATATCTTTAGCCAAAATAAGTTTTGTTTCGAATTCATGGTCCGAGAAACCGGCTGTCCCCTTATACTCAAGATATATCAGAGGGTCGATAAAAAACTTATTTTTTTCTCCTATTTTAAAACGGCTGCGAAGTTTAAAACCGGAATACTTAAGGCCTTCCCCAGCATTTTGGGTGAAAACCTGATAAATTGAAAAATCAAAGAAATCATTCATGCCTATTTCCAATTCGAAATTCAGTTCTGTCGATGTAGTATTATGAGGGTCGTCACTGTCTATTGTTTTAAAAGTAGTGTACTGTTCCAATTCTGATTTTCCCCTTTCCATAATCTGGTACTCATAAGTCCAGACATAATGCCTCTGGTCGGCATAAATAAGTTCGGTACTTAAAATGAACAAAGCAAAAATCGCAAATTTATACATAAATTTCCTCATATATTAGTATTGACAAATATTTTTATTAGTATTAACTAATATTTCAAATATATTAAATGAAGCAGAGCAAATCCAATTTTCATGTAATCTGTATATAAAATGTTGCTAACTATTAGAAAACTTCAATT
>DAINRZ010000585.1:0-2738 GCA_036741575.1 Kapaibacterium sp. (SeqCode) | reverse complement strand
AATCCGGCTATCGACAGAAAGATGACCGACAAATCATTCTCTGCCAGGGCCGGAGCCGAATTTACCATCGATCCGGAAAGGTTTTTCTCAATCTCCGGCAATTATTACGATAATTCATTCCGGAGGCTCTACCCCACCGAGTCTGCCCAGTGGAGTAATATTTATGCCGAGAGAAATTACTTCAAAAATGAAGATGATTATACTATCGACGGAATTTATTCTACGATAAACGGATATTACAGGCAGCAGTTCGGCCAAGAAGGGCATTTTCTTTCGGCCACGGCAAATGCAATTGTCTGGGACGGCGGCGGTTACGAAAAAATGAGCAAATATACCACTAACCAGGAATTCGAACCAATTGGCAGCGATAATAAAAAGCACCGGGGCGATGCCCTCAGCAGGTCGTTTATGTTCAGGGGCAAAGCAGACTATGAATTGCCGCTCGAAGGGAGCTATAAACTCGAAGCCGGTTATAATTTCGATTATACACAGGATTTTAGCGACTATCTGTTCCTGGATTACAATAATATTACTGGTAATTGGGATAAAAACTCTTTCTATACTAACGATACTAAATATTTCCATACTATTAACTCTTTATATGCAACCTTTTCGGGGGCACTGTGGGATTTGAGCTATCAATTAGGCCTAAGGGGTGAGTATTTTAACCGCAGGCTCGACCAGACAGCAAACCGCGAACTGTACAAATATGAAAAATTCAA
Source organism: Kapaibacterium sp. (SeqCode) (assembly GCA_036741575.1). GTDB lineage: Bacteria > Bacteroidota > Ignavibacteria > Kapaibacteriales > UBA2268 > DAINRZ01. The sequence goes on along the minus strand of DAINRZ010000585.1, from coordinate 2,016 downwards.
TTTATTTCCTACTTTCCATTTATCAGCAAACATTACAGAAACCCAGCAAATCCAGTTCAGCTACAGCAAGCGTGTTCAAAGGCCCGATGTTTATGCTCTGAATCCGTTTCCCGACTATGCCGACGATTACGTCGTAAGCGTTGGCAATCCTCAATTGATGCCTGAGTTCACCGACTCATGGGAGCTGAATTACCAGTTGGGATTCGAGAAAATGTTTTTCTCATTGCAAACTTACTATAAAGCGACAGATAACGCCATGACCAGGGTATTGAAAGTGAAAGAAGACGGCAAGCTATGGATAACATCGGAGAATGTCGAGAGTAATTATATTGCCGGCGCTGAACTTGCAGCAAACATCACCGTATTTAAAGGCCTCAGGGTAAACCTGAACGGCAGCCTTTACAGATTCGAAATCGACAATGGCAGCGCCTTGGCGGGAGAATACAGCTCCGGCAATGTCTTCGACGGCAACATTATGGTGTTTTATTCGATTACTCCAACTACATTATTGCAATTAAACGGATTCTACATCGGCCAAAAAATTACCACAGACGGGAAAATAGACGATACGTATTCGGCAGGTTTCAGCCTGAGGCAGTTCCTACTCGACAGAAAACTTACCATTTACCTGAACGGTAGGAATGTATTGAGTACGGTAAAATATAAATCCGTTAACAGAAGGCCCGAATATTACGCTTACGGAACGCTGGAACCCGAAGGCGCCAATATTTCACTAGGTTTCAGCCTGAATATCAATAATTACGAACAAAAACTCAGGCCCGAAGATACAATTGAACGCTCTAATGCCGGAAGTTCCGGGGGATACTAAATTGCATTTATGAATACTAAATTATTAAGAAACCTGGCTGTTCCAACTCCGGAACATTACCTCCCCCTGCTATACACTTTAGGCCTTCAGGAGAAAGATGAATCCCCTCAGTTTTTTTAATGATAAAGCCATTGCTGGCTCGCTGACAATGACTTCGGTAATTATTAGTTAGCTCTCTTTCATCATTTGTTACCAAATCGATCACAAACAGTAAAGGCGTTGCATGCAACGCCTCTGCTGTTTAGAAATACAATCAGTAAATTCCTATTTAAAAATAACCAGATTCTCTGTTAAAACTTCAGTATCGGTTCTGATTACTACCTGATAGACACCTGCCGGCAGAGACGAAACATCAAGACTGAAATCTTCAGTATCGCTTTCGGAAGTTTTTGTCCAGGATGCCGAGAGCAGCTTGCTGCCAATGGCATTGACAAACAATACTTCGTGAACGCCGCGGTGAGTATTGCCCACGGTAATATTTATTTCACCGTTTGAAGGGTTGGGCGCTATTTTGGCAAATGTTTGGTTATTTCGGGTGATCTTCAGCAGGTCGGGCTGGCATGTGCCGAAAAAGCTGAAAGTACCGTTTTGTATTATCAGGTTAAGTAAAAGGTTGTCCAGAGTAGGGCTGAGAGAAATGGGCGAACCTTCCACGCCGAAACCCAACTGGCCGACTAATGTTGCAACTAATTGCGGCTCCTTTGTAAATGTGTATTGGTTTGGAGATTTCAGGTTAGCAGTCAATAAATATGTCCCAAGATCGAATGCTTTGGTCATCGTTATACCGGATTCCTTCACAGAAGTAGGATTATAAGATGATCCGTCGAACGACACCCTGATTTGTGAAAATCCTGCTTTGGCTGTCAAATCGTCGCTAATGCTCAATTTTGCATAAATTGGCAATTCGAAACTCTTATTACCTATTTTGCCTGAAAGGACTGGTGGCACATAAACCAACAGGTCGGCAATACCATATCCGTAAACCTTGCCGGTGTAAGTGATTTCGCAAGGCTCGTCAATTTTTATAATTATATCTGAATTATAATTATGAATTTTTTTCGGTTTGAAGTTAAATTTAACATCCAGATCGGTGCCATCCCTGAACGTGGTTCCGGTACCGGGTGCAACTTCAATGGCCAGAGTAGTATCATCAACAATAATAGATTCGATATGAATATCGTAACCAA
>DAINRZ010000584.1:0-2742 GCA_036741575.1 Kapaibacterium sp. (SeqCode) | reverse complement strand
AATGCCGCCGATGACCTGTACTCCACTTACTCGCTAAATATCGGCTGCCCCAGCGGCCCTTCGCTGGCCGCAGGCATTGCATATGGGAGGTCTGGTATAATCAATGAAATTCGCTCGGATACTGTTGCCGTTTCTTTGACTAAATCCACCCCCGGCAGCGATCCCGAATCGAAATTATATAAAATTTACCTGGAAGAAGGAAAGCAGTACTCAATCATAACGGCAAGAAATGAGTTTGGCGAAGAAAAAGCTTACCTGCTGAGCGACGAAGACTTAACCGAAAATGCACTGAAGGAGTTAACACCTGTTACGGACAGGAACACCTACCTCAGGGTGGCAAATTTCTCCGGCCAGGATGTTCGTTTAATAAAAGATCCGGATATTGAAATCTCAGGCGATACACCAGCAGGGTGGATTTCTGAATACAGCGAATTCGAGGTATGCAAAACCACGGCTATGGACTATGTGGCTGCTTATATCGGCAGCGATAAAAAAAGTATGGATTCAATATCGCTTGAAGTGTTAGAGAAATATACTGCTTTCGTTTTCGACAGCGAAGATGGGGATGCAGGCCTGACGGTCATTACAGGGCCGGTATTCACCGGTGAAGACATGAAGGGTAAGGCAATTGTCAGGGTTATCAATGCGTCTTCGGGCCATAGCGCCACACCTCTGACGCTTTCGCTGGCTGCACGCGAGAGCAAGGAAAAGCCCGCATTTTATACAACCGGCGAGTATATAGCCACAGATTTGTATTACCGTACGAAATCGGGAGCAAAGATAATAACGGCAGGAGTTGCACCCCTGACTCTTTATACTTCGACAAACCCGGCAAAACTACTGACAACAGCTTTAGCTAATTTCGAGGAAGGGCACAGGTATATTATCACAATAACGAGCGGTGCAAGCGGCGAGGCACTGCTCACTATTATCGACGAAGAAACCGGCCCTGCCCAGATAGAGAAATTGCCACAGGGTGTATTTGTACAGGTTGTAAATGCAACTGCAAACAGCATGGCAATGGCCGTCAGCATGGCGCCTGTGCTGGCAAATGCTTCGGTGCCTGCATCCGGATCTCTGGCAACGGTATTGCCCGAAGGCACAGGCAGGTTCGAAGCTAATGGAGGATCTCTGGACTTCGATGCCCATAAAGGCAGCCGTTATCTGATAATTGCTGCTGGAATTTCCGGCAGCCCCGATAATTTTTTTATCAAAACTACACCGACGGATTTCGCCGCAAACAATTACCTGCGAAGAGTGGTCAATGTTTCTCAGTCTATTCAGGCCCTTAGCGTCAGGCAGGATTCAGATTCGGGCTTTGTTGTATCATCGGCTTCGGGCATGGGGTACAAGCAAATTACAGAATATGAGACTTCTACCAACGAGCGTAAAAATTCCATATTCTTTATCGACGAAAACAATATCGACCACAACACCGGCAGGCCGCAGATACTACTTAGGGTCGATGATATTTCATATTCTTTCGGCAAGAAATATACAATACTCTTTTGTGGTGGGAAAACCGGCAAAGACCTGAACGAAGACGGATTCGACGACGGGTATTATTCTATTATTCTGCAGGAGTTTTAGCCTGTTGCAAAGCAGGCAGCAGCCTATTCAGCCTTCTTTGTTATAATAACTTTCAACACATCGTTGTTGTTGAGTTCGCAGGCTACTGTGGCAATATCCCGAAACATTAGGCTGATGTTGTGTTTTTCCCTTAAGTTCCATATTATAAACGAATTGTCTTCCAGATCGAAATTCCATTGATGCATCCCCACATAATTCTCGTTTTCGGCTTCGTTGGCAAAATGCTCCAAATAAATAACCGAGCCGGGTTTCAGAGTTTCAATCATATTGCCTATTGCTCTTACGGGATTGTAGCCGTGGTCGATACTATTAGCTGCATAAATGAAATCGAAAAAATTCTTAGGGAAAAAATTCAGAAGCCTCTCGGCCTCGCCGAATGTGGCCTTGACTGACGGTACTATATGGTACTTGCGTAGAATCCTGTTGTATTCCTTTGCCAGCGGATCGATAGCAATTACGTTTACAACCTTGCCCTCCCAGTTCCTGGGAATGATAGGCAGAGGGCCGGAACCAACGTCGAGTATGCGCACATGCGACTCGTCGTCGTGCGTTATCAATGAGGTAAAAAAGCCATCCAACTGTCTTTCGGGATTCGTTATATTTTTAATATATTCCGGGTCTTCGGCAACGAGTTGCTTGATTTTCTGTTTCCAGTACCTTATTTCGGAAAAATGAGCTACCTTCCAAAGAATTGGAATTATATGCCTGCCGTAGAACTTACTTTTAGGGAACAAGCATAGAATCCACCTTTGCAGATTGCCGTAGAAAACCTTTATTTTTTGTTCCAAAGTTGTCATTTACACCCAATTTTTTTATAAATTAAGTTATTTGATTAAAAAATGAAAGTGAAATTTTGGAAACCGCTTTAATTAAGTAAAATGATTAAAGGAAAAAACCGGACAGGAGCACAAATGGGGCGGCCCAGATATAAGCTTGTATGGCAGCATAACGGCTACGCCCCGGGCGACGAAGAAGAGCTTTCCGTAAAAAAAAATAGAGCTTGACAGCTTGCGAAGGTAAATAAATATAAATCAGATTAAATTTGTGCTTTACTTCATTAATAATATTCATAGAACGAATTAATGGAATTACTATATTTTATATGAAGATGGTAATAATTGTCATACGATTTCGGTTTTATTCTTCATTGAT
>DAINRZ010000583.1:0-2744 GCA_036741575.1 Kapaibacterium sp. (SeqCode) | reverse complement strand
ATTAGTTGCAATCGGGGAAGAAGCCAATAACATATTCAACCATGTTTGCCTGTCAAAGCGCTGCGAAAAAGAGAACTCGCTGGAAAGCGCCGTCGTAAGGGCAAAAGAAATTGCCGAAGTTGGCGATATTGTCGTATTTACTCCTGCCTGCAAGTCCTTCGATATGTTCATGAATTATGAACACCGAGGCGAAGTATTCAAGGATATTGTCTCATCACTCAGGTAAGTACAATAATGGAACAAAAAACAGGCCATATCGATTGGTATATAATGATACCCGTAGCTGGCCTGATGCTTTTTAGCATTGCTTTTGTTTACAGTGCAAGCGCTTATGTGTCGTCCCTCAAATTCGGCTCTGCAGAGTCGCTGTTCCTGAACCACAGCACAAAAGTAGTGATAGGCCTTATTCTGATTATTATATTTGCAAAAATAGATTACCACTTTTGGTTCAGGCATTCAAAAAAAATACTGTTGCTAACTGTTATTCCCCTTTTCCTTGTATTCTTCATTGGCGAGGATTACGGCAAAGGGGCTCTACGCTGGATTGACCTGAAAATATTCAATTTCCAGCCATCCGAGCTTGCCAAATGGGCACTTATACTTCACATCGCAACCCTTCTAACACAGAAACAAAAGAATATAAAAACCTTCCAGGAAGGAATGTTGCCTGTGCTTATCTGGACATTCGTTGTAGTAGTGATGATAGCGCTTCAGCCAAACTTTTCGAATGCGTTCATTATATTTCTTATTTCGATGTTCATGCTTTTTATAGGTAATTCGAACCTGCTGCACCTAGGAAGTATCGCGTTTATTTCTTTTGTTGGGGCTGCCCTATACGCTGTTTCTGCTCAATACAGGCTTCAAAGGATATATTCTTATATAGGAAGGTTAATAGACGATTCTGTACGAACCAGTGAAGCAAGTAGTTTCCAGGCAACACAGGCAATTATTGCATTCGGCAACGGTGGTGTTTTCGGTGTCGGGCCCGGCAAAAGCCAGCAAAGCCATTTGTTCCTGCCCGAATCCTATGGTGATTATATTTTTTCTATTATCGGCGAAGAATATGGTTTTTTCGGGGTAGCAGCCATATTGCTGGTCTTTATTTTCATTTTCTGGCGCGGCATGATAATCGCCCGCAATGCTCCGGACAATTACGGTTATTTCCTTGCTATTGGCATCATAGTAACATTGGCAATTTATGTTTTTGTCAATACTGGTGTTAACGCCGGAATTCTTCCTGCCACTGGTGTCCCTCTACCTCTAATCAGCTACGGCGGTACGGCTGTATTTTTCTATTCAATGGCAATCGGCATTTTGCTTAATGTATCTGCCCAAGCAGGGGTTTATCCACACGAAGAGTAATATTTTATCCCCTTACAAAAAATATGCTATTATAATACAAAAAGATTATGTATATTTGAACCATGATTCATTATTCATTTTAAGAAAAGTAATGGAAGAAAAAAAAGAAAGATTGCTGGAAGCAGCATTGGAAGTATTCTCAGATGTAGGATACCACAACGCAAAGATTTCCAAGATAGCCGAAATAGCCGGCATTGGAGCCGGAAGCGTCTATCTTTACTTCGAAAACAAGGAGAATATTCTGGAGGAAATATTCAAACAGTTATGGACGCGACTTGAAAAGAAACTTGAATACTTATGCCAGGCTTCCGACATGAATGCAAAACAAAAGTTTTCCGAACTAATACACGATATAACGCTATTTGCTTTCGAAAGAAAAGAAATGGCAAAAATCGTACTGCACGAATACAGGTTCTGGCGGCTGGCTACGAGCGCCTCTCTGGCAGGTTCTGTCAGAAAAACAAAAAACATGATTGCCGATATAATCCGCGAAGGAATTAATACCGGAATATTCCGGAATGACATGAATCCTGATAATTTGACAAATTTCCTCTTCGGTGGGATATGGTATTTCCTGGCCGAAAAATCAGGTTCACTTATGAAAGACACAATAGATACTGTTACCAAAGAGATTGAAATGATAATCTTTGATGGTATGTGCTAAATTTTTTTAATTAATACTGAATATTGATTCATAATTCAAAATAAATATCATGTTAAGAAGAATTTTTAGAACTGGATTGTTGATACTAATGGCCGCAAACTGCTCATATGCACAGATGACAATAAAACAGGCTGTGGGTAGGGCACTAAAAGTAAGTAATTTATTAAAATCATCGGAACTTGCCCTGGAAGCAAGCAAAGCAAAGGTCAACTCTGCTTATGGCAGGTTGTATCCAAATATAAGTATCGATTCTTTTTACACCTGTCTGAATGACGAAATTGTACTCGACCTCGATCCGATAAGGAGTGTAATGATTGAACTACAATCGGGCAATGCTGCCGGATTTGCCAATATCGAAAATATTCTAAAAAAAGGAGTGCCTTTATCAGAGCAGGAGCAACTTATGTATAAATCAATTGCAGCGCAGCAAATGGATAAAAAGATACCTCATTTTACTGAAACTGTAAAAGAAAAGGTATTCCCTCAAATGATGATATCTTTGAACCAGCCTATATTCACGGGGGGTAAAATTATAGCCGGAATTAAAGCGGCGGAATTGCAGGAGAAAATCGAAGAAAGAAAATCTTCGGAGGAAATCGATGATTTATCCGACGAAATTGTCAGGCTTTGCTTGAATTCCAAACTTGCCAAAGAAAATACAAGGATACGAAGGGATGTTGCAGAAGGCTTAAAAAAAAACATCGAAAAAGCTAAGAGG
>DAINRZ010000582.1:0-2747 GCA_036741575.1 Kapaibacterium sp. (SeqCode) | reverse complement strand
AATATCGAGAACCCTGTTATGGCTAATAATTTTGGAAAAACGAAAACGCAGAGCGTTGCCGATAGCAATACCCATGTGGCGCCGTTGAGCCGAAGTTTATCGCCGGTTTCGTGAGGCCTTAGCATCCTACCGAAAACAAAATGCACTAATTTCTTTACTGTTTCACTGACACTCGAGAGTAAATCGACAATGAGGAAAGCAAGTGTCAGCGGTATTAGTATCTGAAGCGCCAGTTCCCTGGTTATGAAAGAATAGATAACAGGAATAGAGATAGAATTAAGGTGTATTGCCTTTCTCAGGATTTCCTGTTTATATGTTATATCATTTTTTTCCGACATTTAATTAGTTTTGTACATAAAAAATAGAGCAAAAATAACAATGAAATCAATAAAAGAAAAAGCATTTGCCAAAATAAATCTCGGGCTCAGGGTTTTAGGCCCCTATCCCGGCGGTTACCACGAGATAGACACTATTATGGTCAAAATCGGGCTGCATGATAGAGCGGAGATAGAACCTGCGGCTGAAATGGCCGTATCGTGCAGTCCGGATATCGGAATCGAACAATACGATAATATAGCATTCAAAGCAGCAGTGGCTGCCATGAATTTTACAGGAAATAATATAGACAAATTCCACATAAGGATATTAAAGCGCATCCCCTTAGGGGCAGGGCTTGGCGGCGGCAGCTCCGATGCAGCGGCAGTTATCAGGGCAATAATTAAGTATTATAATATTAAACCGGCCGAGAGTGAACTTTTGGAATTAGGTGCATCCATCGGGTCGGATGTTCCTTTCTTTCTGTTCTCAGATACAGCCCAAGCTGCGGGGAGGGGCGAGATCCTGAAAATTGCCGAAGTTGTATTACCGTTTTGGATAATGATTGTATATCCGGGGATTAAGATTTCTACTAAATGGGCCTACGGTGCATTGCCCAAGCCTTTTGCAAATGTGCCGCAGGGCAGCATATATGGTATTGTGCGCAAAGGGTTGGGCGATATTGATTATTTAAGGGGAAATCTGCTAAATGATTTCGAGAAGCCGGTATTTTCTAAATACCCGGGCATCAAAGAAATAAAAGATATGCTTTACGAATTGGGGGCCGAATTTGCTCAAATGAGCGGTTCGGGTTCATCAGTTTTTGGTTTTTTCTCCGAAAGGAGTATTGCCGAAAAAGCAGAGAAAGAATTTGCCCGCTTTACAACCTTTATTTGCAGGCAGGCTCAAAATACAGAATAGAAAAATATTTTCGGTGCTACAAAAAGATTTATTATCTTGGTTTACTTTTTGATAGTATAAAATGAATTTTTAGTTTTTAATTATAATATATGAAGATACTTTTAGCATCGACAGAGGTGGCTCCATTTGCTAAGGCCGGCGGTTTAGCCGACATTGCCTCCTATCTGCCGCTCGAATGGGAAAAATTCGGGCAGTCGCCTGTTGTCGTTATGCCTAAATATAGATTTATCGATGTTAACAAATACGGATTCGAACCTACCAGCCTGGTGCTCTATGTGCCCATAAGCCACTGGATTGAATTTGCCAGGCTCTGGTATGGCACGCTTCCCGGATCGAATGTACCGGTTTACCTGATAGAAAACAACGACTATTTCGACAGGAACGGTATCTACGGCGACCCTTCGGAATACTGGGATAACGACAGGCGGTTTATTTTTTTTAGCAGGGCGGTGTTCGAAACTGCTAAGGCCATAGATTTTGAACCCGATATTATGCATGCCCACGATTTCCACACAGCTTTCACAATGGCTTTTTTGAAGTCGCAGTACCGGCTCGACCCCAAGTTTTCGCGAACGGCAGGTATTTTTACCATACATAATTTAGCATATCAGGGTTGGTTCAATGCCTGGCGGGCAATGGATTTCTCAACTTTTGGCCCAGGCGAAATTTACCCCGGCAGCTGGTTCGAAAAATTCGGCTCGGTGAATGCAATGAAAACAGGGATTATGTTTGCAGACAAGATTACTACTGTAAGCCCGACTTATGCAAATGAAATCAGGACACCGGAATACAGCGAAGGTATGCAGGACATACTTAATCACCGTGGAGCCGACCTGTTGGGAATACTCAATGGAGTATATTACAATGAGTGGAGCCCCGAGGCAGATGAACACCTTTATGAGAAGTTCTCGGCAGGTAATCTCGAAATAAAGAAGGCCAACAAAGCAAGACTTTTGAATGAACTGGGATTCAGGGAAGAGGATGATTATAACCTGCCATTGATTGGTATGGTGTCACGGCTGACCGGGCAAAAGGGGATTGACCTGATAATGAACAGGCTCGACCACTGGCTGGGCAACAGGAGGTTCAGGTTTGTAATGGTCGGCTCGGGCGAAGCCGGTTACGAAGATTTTTTCAGGTATATTCAATGGAAATACCCCGATTTGTCATTTATATACATAGGTTATAATAATGCCCTTTCTCACAAAATAATAGGGTGCTCCGATTTCCTGTTTATGCCCTCGAAATTCGAGCCTTGCGGGCTTACTCAAATGTATGCCCTAAGGTATGGCACTATTCCGATTGTCAGGCAAACCGGCGGGCTGGCCGATACAGTAAAGGAGTATATCCCGGCCACAGGCGAAGGCACAGGATTCGTTTTCTGGCAATATAATGCCGATGATTTTGCTTATGCCCTTCGCAGGGCATTGTCCGTTTACACTATGAACGGCCATATCGATGTCGTCAGGCGCAATGCTATGGCCCAGGACTTCTCGTCCTCCCGTTCGGCA
>DAINRZ010000581.1:0-2755 GCA_036741575.1 Kapaibacterium sp. (SeqCode) | reverse complement strand
CAAGAATATTAATATTATTTTATGATATATGGTTAATAAACCAAGATTAATGAAATCAGATGTCTTTTGGCCCTTGGACAAGGAATATTTTGTATAATTGATTTTAACAGGGCTTTCCCTGTATATCAGCGAATGTTTTTTAATTAAATATATCATCTCGGAAGCATGTACCATTCTGTCCATGGTTGGTATCAGTTTATTGCCGCATTCTTTCCTGAATACTCTTAATCCGTTATGAGCATCTGTTAGTTTTAAACCATATATGAATCTTAAAAAATGACTTGCTAATTTAAGTATTATTCTTCTCCCAAAAGGGAGTTTGTCGTTTCTTAGGCTTAGAAACCTCGAGCCAATGACAATATCGCATTTCTCACTTTCAATTATCGAAATCATTCTTTCGACATCTTCCAAACGGTGCTGGCCATCGGCATCAAATGTTACGATTAACTTGCAATCGCTATTTTTCAGCGCATAGGTGATACCGCTACCTAAGGCTGCTCCCTGCCCTCGGTTAATAATATGTTCGATAAGAATAACGGGAAAACTCTTGACTGTTTCAGATGTATTATCATTACTACCATCGTTAACAACTACAATTTTTTTATATCCACAGGCAATCAGTTCCTCAAGTACTCCTGCAATAACAGTACCCTCGTTGTAGGCCGGTATAATAAAGTATATGTTTTCTTTATTCATTAAAAAAATCGTTTAGTTCCTCTTAACATAATGATTATGCAAATTAGTAATTATTTTAATTTCTTACTTTAGAATTTACTTTTGCATGGTATGACGGAGAATTATAAGAACTCTGTACTTATCGCGAAAATGTATACTCAGGGCATTAATTGCAAGAGAATTATTAATAATATATATTTATTCCAACAGCTTTCTGATATCCGCCTCTATGCCCGGATTGCTGGGGCGCTTGGCATTCGCATCTGCAAGGTTGCCGTTTTTATCTATTAGCATAAAAGTCGGAACAGACATAATCCTGAATTTTTCGCCTACATAACGGTTGTTTTTATCAACAAATAATTGGAAACCCTTTAGGCCCTGGCTGCGAACAAATTTAATCCAGGTATCCCAGTCGCCTCTTTCTAAAGCAACTGATAAGAATACTACTTTATCGTTATTCTCGAATTTGCCGTGCAATTCCTTCAGGTAGGGGATTTCCTGCCTGCATGGCCCGCACCAGGTACCCCAGAAATCGATATATACCACCTTGCCTTTGAAATCTGAAAGAGATACGATCTTGCCTGATGTATCCGGCAATGACAACTGCGGGACAGGCATCCCGCTCAGCAGAGGCTGTTGTGTATCGAATACAGTCTGCACTCCCTGAACGAATTTCTTAACAAAAGCATCTTTTTTAAAGTTCTCGTATTCTGATAATGCATAATTATAATCTTCCTTGGTTTTCATTTCAGAAAGCAAGTCACGAAACAGCCCTGAAACAGCAATATCGGATGCTACACCTGAAAATTCAGTCTTTGCTGTTTTAAACAGGAACTTATAGGCATCAATTGTAGTAGGTTCGGCTCCCTCCTTTGACTTGGCAAAGTAATAATCGAGGAATTTCAGCATTATATAATTCTGGATGAAATTGCGGTATGCAAATGATTTCCAAACATCGGGATTATTGACTTTAACGTTTTTAAGTACATTAGCAGAGAATTTGTTATGCCCCCAGACTATACCGTTCTCCTGATACTGCTTTTTTATCTCTTCGAGCAGCCTGTTGATAATAGTGGAAGCCCAATCATACTCAATATTGGTAATAAAGTCGCTCTTGGTAATTTCGGGGACTTCGCTGCTGTATTTCTTCAGGAATTCGAGCTGTTTATCGCGGTGTTCGGTAATAAAATTTACCAGTAACTCGATGGAATCACTGGTTAATGCTTCCTGGTACTTCTGCTGTAATTCCTGGGTAACTTTAAACTGTTCGATAAAATCTACTGCCAGTTTATTAGCAAGATAGCTTTTGCCCCTGCCGCCAACACTGTAAGATACCATTTCATCGAATTTGATGTCGTAGAATATACTGTCCCCGTTCCACAGATAAAACTCAGGTACAGCATTGTATTTACCAATAAATAATGAATATTTGCCCGGCTCCTTAATATTCAGATTCAGTTTGAAATAACCTGTTGAATCATTGATTAATACGGAATCGACAGTTTTTGGCTGGGTGTATGTGTTAAAATAATCGATCTCCTTCAAATACGCTTTGTAACCGACCAATTGACTGGTTCTGCCGCTAACTGTCGTTTCGGAACCATAAGATTCTGTAATCATGAAACTTAACAAGGCAAAAATAACTATTCTCTTCATCTAAAATATCCAAATAATTAAAAAATAATTATATTGACAGATTTGTATGTTATTTATTTTTAATTAGTTCTATCCGTTTTATATATGTCGGTTGAGAGTATTTTCAGCTTATTTAAAAGGTATTTTAAAGACACGCTCAACACCCCGAACCCATATTTCACACTACGCTTGAAATTTATCGATGAGGCTTCCTCGAAATACTTTGTCGGGCAGGTTATTTCGGCTATTTCGTAACCGGCAAAGAATATCTGGGACAGCATCTGGTTATCGAAGACGAAATCGTCGGAATTAGCTATGTAATTTATTTTTCGCAGCACTTCGGCCGAAAAGGCCCTGTAACCTGTGTGGTATTCCGAGAGCTTCTGGCTTATCAGCATATTCTGCACAAGGGTCAGGAACCTGTTGGCGATATATTTATAAATTG
>DAINRZ010000580.1:0-2779 GCA_036741575.1 Kapaibacterium sp. (SeqCode) | reverse complement strand
CGAAATCGCGTTTTTTCGGTCGAAAATGGCTAATAAATATGTTAGGCGAGGCTAACGGAGCTAATTACGAATTGCTGATTACGAATGACGAATTGAGTGTGATAAACAATGGACATCGTATTTCAGAAGAAAATAGCGGAAACCACCCCGGGAAAAAGTTTACCGGAATTTTACCGAAATCGCGTTTTTTCGGTCGAAAATGGCTAAATAATATGTTAGGCGGGGCTAAAATGGAATTGAATGAATTGAATGGCGGAATTGCGCAGCAGGAGAGGAGTGTCATCCCCATGCCTTCTGCTGTGGGGAACTGTTCAGGCGCAGAACATTCCAAATACTTATTGCATAGTCACCAAAAAAATATTCTGCCACGATATTACCCTTACTATTTGATATTGAGCTTTTGTTTTGTTATATTTCAGATAATTAAATGAACAACCCAGAAGCAAACTTCGGGGGATCAAATCCACTTAGTGGGATTAAACCGGATTATTTATGTTGAACTTTTTCGAAAATATTTATGAATTTTAAAAAAGCAATTATTATAATAAATCTTATTATTTATGCCGTAGGTTATGCCTATTGCCAGAATACGGCTGCCGAATGGAATAAAAGGGGCCTCGTAAAATACGACAAGAAGGAATATGCCGGGGCAATAGAGCACTTCGACAAAGCCCTGCAAATCGACCCGAAGTATTATTATTCGATGTTCAATAAAGGATTGTGCAATACAGCCCTCAAAAAATATGAAGCGGCCATCAGCAATTATACCGATGCAATTGCCGCCAAACCTGATTATACCGACGCCTGGAACAACAGGGGTTATGTGAAAAGGCTGATGGGCAAAAACGAAGACGCTATACCCGATTTCAGGAAAGTATTGGAATTGCAGCCCGACTACTATACCGCTTACTACAACATGGGCTATTCGCTAAGGGCGCTGGGTAAATACGAGGAAGCAATCGATTGCCAGACAAAATGCATCGGGATTAAAAAAGACATGGGCTCGGCTTACCACGAGCGGGGCCTGGATTACGACCTGCTGGGCAAGTTCGCCGAAGCAGTCGCCGATTACACCAAAAGCATTGAAATTGATAATTACCATGTCTCGTATTCCAACAGGGGGCTGATATTCAAAAAGCAAAAGGAATACGACAAAGCGCTGGCCGATTTCAACAAAGCAATCGAGCTTGAGCCTGATTATGAGAATGCCCTCTACAACAGGGCGCTCCTTTACGAAAGCCTGAAGCAGTTCGACAAGGCTGTAGAGGATTATACAAAAGTCATAGCCCTTAATCCCAACTCGAAAGATGCATTTTTCAACCGGGGCTTTATTTATAATAACCAGAAAAAATACAGAGAAGCAGCAGCGGATTATACAAAGGTTATCCAGTTCGACCCAAAATACTCGACAGCTTATATAAACAGGGGACTGGCCTTGAATAACCTGGAAAGGTACAGCGACGCCATTGCAGATTACCTGAAGGCAATAGAGCTGAAGCCCAATTCATTCCTGGCACACAACAACCTGGCAGTAGCAAAAAGGAACCTGAAAGATTATTCCGGGGCTGTGGCAGCCCTCGAAAAAGCCGTTTCCATCGATTCAACCGGCTACTTAGCTTATTACAATCTTGGGCTTAATAATAAGGACCTTAAGAACTACGACATTGCAGTCAGGCATTTCCGCAAGTCCGTATCAATTAATCCTGAGCATATGTTCAGCTATTTTTATATGGCATTCACATACGACCTGGCAAAGGATTACCCCGAAGCAATCTCGTGGTACACCAAGGCTTTGCAACTCGACAGCAATTACAGCTACTCCTACAACAACAGGGCCTTGGCTTACTACAAAAGCGGCCAATACGAAAAAGCCCTGGCGGACTACCTGAAAGTTATTACTCTTGAAAAGCCTGATGACGAAATTTTTGCCGATATAGGCAATTGCTATCGCAAGCTGAAAAACTACGACGAAGCGTTCGTTTGGTACGATAAAGCAATAGCAGCCAATCCCAAATATGCGTACGGTTATTATATGAGAGGCTTCAACTTTTATATGCTCGATAAACACGACAAAGCGATAGAACAATATAACAAAGCGCTGGAAATCGACAATAAATATGAAGAAGTTTACTTCGACAGGTCAAAAGCTAAGGAAGCCCTTCTCGATTACGCAGGGGCTATCGAAGATATGAATAAATGCATTCAAATCGATCCCAAAGACGCTGAATCGTTTACCCGACGGGGAGTACTGCGGCATTACACCGACGACAAGAAAGGCGCCCTGGAGGATTATAACCGCGCCATAGCACTCGATCCCGTTTATGGCGAGCCTTATTACAGGCGGGGGCATATCAGGCACGACGAAGGCAATATGGAAGCTGCATGCAAAGACTGGAAGAAAGCGCTGGAGCTGGGATACCGGGACGCTTATAAATTTGTTAAACAAAACTGCGAATAGATGCAAGATTTACATGTCCCCGAAAAAAAAGTAATAAAAAGCAGAATTTTAAAGGCCTTACTTATTGCCCTGGGATTTTTCTTTACAGGGCTTGGCGTAATAGGTTTATTCCTTCCGCTGCTGCCCACCACGCCATTCTTGCTGCTTGCAGCCGCCTGCTTTGCCCGCAGTTCCGGCAAATTCTACGATTGGCTGCTGAGTAGTAAATACCTGGGCGTTTATATTAAGAATTATATTGAAAAAAAAGGAGTTCCGCTCAAGGTGAAACTCACGGCCATTACTTTCGTTTGGGCAGGTATGATTATCTCCATAATTTTTGCT